>CAYZLT010000018.1:0-22595 GCA_964479175.1 uncultured Solibacteraceae bacterium
ATCTCTCTGTATGGCCCTGGCACTGGTCAGACCGACCAGGCTCGCGGCACCGAGAGCCAGAAGGCAGGCTGCGAGACCAAATGCCAGCAAGAAAAGCGGCCGGTCCTTTGCCGTCAGGTATTCATCCAGAGGCACCAGCACAGCGGACGCAAATGGTTCCAGAGCGCGGCGTGTGGCGGGGGAGAATCTCGGATCTGTCGGCGGGGCCGCGTCGCGGGAGGCCGCAATGGTGTTCAAGAGTGTGCCGATGCCTCTCTGATATTCCGAATCGGAGAGACGTAAAAAGGCAACGATCATCCGTTCGTTCTCGACGTCGAACCTTCTGGGCATCAGCGCATCAGCGACGCCATCCCCAGTCTGAATGGGCACCAGCGAGTCGTGCGCGAGGACTCCCACGATCTGCACGGGAGCCGACAGCCGGGAGTGCGGGTAAATCACGCGGCCCAGAATTCCGGGATCCGCTGCGAACAGTTCGCGCCACAGGCGGTGTGTGACTACGATAGGCTGCGGCAACCTCGCAGCTCCGGCGGCGCCCGCCTTGAAAGAAGCGAAGTCGGCTTCGCGCAGACCGCCAATCGCAAAACGGAGCCCGAATGTAGTCATGAAGTTCCGGTCAACGTACAAGGCGCGCCGGATAACTCCGTCATGCAGGATCACGCTCGACGAGGCCGTCGCGGTGAGGCGAAGGTCAGGCGTCTGAGCGGACCAGGCGTCGAACTCACGTGTGGATACCGTTTGCGCTCGCTGGCCGGCGACTCGCTGTTCGCCAGTCCTCAGTCCGCTGATCGCATAGACCTCGTCGGCGTGCGGGAACGGGAGCGGGCGGAACAACACGCCATCCACCATGGCGAAGCAGGTGCCGCCGAGCGCGACCGACACCGCCACCACGCCGGCCATGGCGACGGAATACCACGGCGTCCGGCGCACCATCCGCGCGGCCACACACAGGTCCCTGATCACATCGCCGAGACGACCGGATCCTGATTTTGGCGCCCGCTGTTCCGATCGGTAACCGCGGGCAATTGACCCGGCATCACGCCAGACCCGCCACTCTGCACGCAGTCTCCCGCGCGATTGCCGGTCCGTCCGATAGTCCTCGACAAGGTCGCCCAGCACCGCGTCGTGCGCCACACCAGGTACACGCCGACGGATGCGGCGCACGATCAGGCGCCAGAAGAACGGGTGCGACCTCACGAGCGCTCCTTGGCGGGCTGCAGGGCCGCTTCCAGTCCATGTTGCATCCGGTTCACCAACGCCACCGCCTGCCGAACCGCCTTGAGTCCGGTCGGCGTCAGTTTGAACAGGCGTTTGGGCCGGTCGTCGCGCAGGGGCGAGGGCTCGCCGAGACGCGACGCGAGCAGGCCTTTGGTTTCCAGGCGGTCCAGCGTGACGTAGATGGCGCCACGGGCGACGCGACGGTTGGCGCGCACGTCAATGGCGTCCCTGATCGTTGACCCGTAGGCCGGTTGGTCCGTCTCGACCAGATGGAGCACGGCCAGCAGGACCACCATTTCAAATTCACCGAGTGCGGGTGTGGGGAGTGATGACATATATGACTACTTTGTTGTCGAGTAGACAACAATGTAGTCTTGAACTCAACCTGCTGTCAATGCGCGCACCGCCCTGTTCGTCCTGTTCTTCCAATACGCATAAAAAGTTGCAACTTTATTTGCTTACACGCAAAAAATGTCCAACGACACTCCGCCCGGCATTACTACGGCAGGTCGCTCAACCACGGCAAGTCAAATAGGTTCCGTATAATGAACAGCCGTGCCGCAGTACAACCTCCGCGAGTATCCCCTCCAGCAAGGCGCGCTTGAGATTGCGTACATCGAGGAGTTCTTCAACGACTTTCCGAAGCGCAAGACCACAAACGAGATCATGACCCGCCTGCAGGATCGCGAATGCCAGATCCTGATGGCCGAGGCACCACTTGAGGACGGTACGGTCGTGCCGGTGTCGTACAAGGTGTCGCACGAGCTGCGCGAGGAAGAGACTGATCCTGCACTCGCCGACCTGGTTCAGCGCTTGAAGGGAACCGTCGTCTTCAACGGACGCAGAATCCTCTACAACTGGCTCGGTGCCACACGCAAAGACTGGCGCGGACAGGGACACTTCCGCGCACTGACTGAAGAACAGGAAGTCTGGGCGGTCTCGCGTGGCTTCGACGAGGTCGTCGTCAAAACCAAGAACCGCTACTACGACATGCGCGGCGCGCTCGATACGCTGCAGTTCAACGTGATCAAACTGGAAGTGGCTCCAGACGTCATGGACGCCAAGGTGTATCTGAGCAAGGCGCTTGGTCTCAACGTGCTGGATGCCCACCGCAGTCGTCGCCAGGTCACACGTGTGTGAGCACGCGCAATCTGACCGACATCTTCACGCACACGGCTGACCCGACCTGGCTGCTCGCCAACGGCCTGTTTGTCACCGAAGGTCGACACTGCACACGCCGACTGCTCGCGACACCACGTTTCAAGACCGTCGCGCTCCTGCTGACGCCCACCGCAGAGGCCGCACTCGCCGACGCGATCGAAGCGGTCCCGCCAGCCGACCGTCCGCCGATCGTCGTCAAATCACAGGGCGAGCTGGATGCGCTGACGAAGTTCCGGCTGCATCAGGGGTGTGTCGCGTTCGCCGAACGGCAGCCGCTCCCACTGTGGGAACCCTCGCTGACCCTGGGCGGAATCTCCGTGCTCTTCGAACGGGTGCACGATCCCGACAACGTGGGCAGCATCGCGCGCACGGCCGCCGCACTGGGTGTGCGCGCGCTGCTGATGAGCCCCGAATGCGCCGACCCGTTCTACCGCAAAGCCGTTCGGACCTCAATGGGCGCGGTCCTCACGACGGCAATTCTCGACGCCTCACCCTGGCCGGACGTGCTCTCCGCCCTGAAAGCGTCGGGCCACACACTGATCGCGACGACGCCGGATCCCGCTGCGATGGATATCGCGGAGCTCTCTTCGGGACTCCTGTCTTCGGAGGCGCCGGGCTTCAGCCCAGCGCAATCTGTCGTCCTCATGGTGGGCTCCGAAGGCGCGGGGCTGACGCCGGACACCCGGGCGGCAGCTGATATTCAGGTACGGATTCCGATGTCCGCAGCGGTGGACTCACTCAATGTCGCAGCGGCGACGGCCATCGCGGTTTATGCTCTGTCTCGGAGGATTCGATGACAAAAGCACGACTAGTGCGAGGTGCGATGTGCGTAGTGCTAGGTGCGTGGTGCACGGCGCTGAGTGCGCAGGCGCCGCCGGCGACTGACATCTTCCTCGCGCCCCTGACCTCAAACGGCGGGAAGGTGACCGTCGGCCGCCCCATCAACATCACCAACAACCCCGGGTACGACAATCAGCCACAGTTCCTCGCCGACTCCAGCGGGCTGCTGTTTTCCTCCCAGCGAGACGGCGTACAAACCGATATCTACCGCTACGACATCGTCTCCAAACGCCTCGTGCAGGTCACCAACACGACCGACAACGAATATTCGCCCACGTTGACGCCCGATGGACAGACGTTCTCCACCGTGCGCGGCGCCCAGCAGAAATTGTGGCGGTTCACGATGGACGGAACTGACGCCGGCCTGGCGTGGACCCACATGGGACTCATCGGCTATCACGTCTGGATTTCGCCCACACAGATGGCGACGTTTGTGCTCGGTGCCAACCGGGAACCCAACACGTTGCAGTTGCTCGATCTCCGCACCGGAGGCAGCGAAGTGATCGAGAAGAGCATCGGTCGCTCACTGCTCATGCGACCGGGCCACGGCACCGTGAGTGTTGTGCACAAACCTCAAGGTGGCCCGTGGGTCATTCGTGAACTCAATCCGAAGACCAGGGAGATCACCACGCTGACGCCCACCGTCGAGGGCAGCGAGGACCTTTCGTGGACGCCCGATGGCGCCATCGTCATGGGCCAGAAGGGCAAGCTGATGCTGTGGCGCCCTTCGACTAGCGCAGCGCAGACTGGCTGGATCGAAATCGCGGACCTCACCAAGCAGGGCGTTGAGAACATCACGCGCCTGACGGTGAGTCCCGATGGGCGATGGATCGCGATCGTGTCGCAGGCGGCGGTGGCACGATGAGCGCACTCGGGCAATCGCGCAGACTCGGACGCGTCCAGACACCCATCATTCCGATCGTGAGCCGCTGGATGGCGGAGACGCCTGGCGTCGTGTCGCTCGGCCAGGGCATGGTCGCCTATGGGCCTCCCCCGGAGGCACTTGAGGCCCTGCGGGGTTTTCCAACGCAGGTCTCCGACAACAAATACGGCATGGTCGAAGGACAAGCCGCGCTGATCCGCGCATTTGAAGACAAGGTCTCCCGCGAAAACGGCATCGATGTGCGCCAAGGCCGGCGAGCCATCGTCACCGCCGGCAGCAACCAGGGATTCATGAACGCGATTCTGGCGATCACGGACCCTGGTGACGAAGTGATTCTGCCTGTCCCGTATTACTTCAACTACGCGATGGCCATCGAGATGGCCGGTGCGGTGGTGGTGCCCGTGGCCACCGATGCCACGTACGCATTTGATATTGACGCGATCCGGAAGGCGATCACGCCGCGCACACGCGCGGTGGTGACGGTGTCACCAGGCAATCCGACGGGTGTGGTGCATCCGATCGCCACGCTGCAAGCGCTTAATCAACTATGCGGCCAGTCTGGCATCTTCCACATTCACGATGAGGTCTACGAATACTTCACCTACGGCGACGCGCGGCACGAATCGCCCGCTGCGGATCCGGCATCCGCACCACATACGATCTCGCTGATGTCGCTGTCGAAGGCGTACGGCCTCGCGAGCTGGCGCGTCGGGTTCATGGTCTTCCCAGAGACGTTGTGGGATGCGATCAACAAGATTCAGGACACCTTGCTCGTATGTCCGCCCATCGTCTCGCAACACGTGGGGCTGGCGGCGATAAAAGTCGGCCGCCCGTACTGTGATGCACAGGTCGCCGTCATCGCCGAGGCACGTGAGATCGTCACCGCCGCGCTGACCGCGTCGGGTGTGCCCTGTGATGTGCCGTCGGCAACGGGCGCCTTCTACTACTTCATCAAGGTCCACACGTCGATGGATTCAATGACAATGGGTGAGCGGTTGATTCGTGAACATCGTGTGGCTGTGATTCCAGGGTCCGCGTTTGGTGCGGTGGACGGGTGTTATCTGCGGGTGTCGTACGGCGCGCTGGATCGGGCGACGGCGGCCGATGGCGTTGGTCGGCTGGTCACGGGCTTGAAAGCGCTCGCGTGAAAATCATCACGTGGAACGTCAACGGCATCCGGGCCCGGCAGGCCCAGGTCCAGGAACTGATCGAGACCGAGCAGCCCGATGTGGTGTGCCTCCAGGAAATCAAAGCCACGCCGGCTCAGGTGCCGGAGTTGCTGGTCAATCCCGGTGAGTATTGGTCGGTGTGGCACGGTGCGGGGGGCTACTCGGGCGTGGCGCTGCTGATTCGTCGCACGTTTGCCACGGACGCGCCACACTTCTGGCATCCGGATTTCGATTTCGAGCAGCGCATCGTGGTGGCCGACGTGCCGGCCGCCGGTGCAAACCTCGGCGCCGTGCGTTTCGTCTCGGTGTATGTGCCCAACGGCGGCAAGGACTACGAGGCCAAGATGCGATTTTTCGGGGACCTGCAGCGCTGGCTGGCTGAAACAAACCGTGCGGGTACGGCGCTAGTGCTCTGTGGAGACATCAACGTGGCGCGCGAGGAACGGGACGTGCATCCCAGAGAACGCAAGCCCAACCAGATCGGCACCCGGCAGGAAGAACGCGACCTGTTCGGTGTCATGCTCGAGGCGGGGATGACTGACATCGGCCGAACACTGGACCCGGACAACGATGAGTTGTTCACGTGGTGGGCTCCGTGGCGGAGTCTGCGGCAGCGCAATATCGGCTGGCGGATTGACTACGTGCTGGCCACCTCAACCCTCGCACCCATCGCGCGGACGTGTATCTCGCGCCGGGAGTTCGGCACCAGCGACCACGCCCCCGTGGTTGCCACCTTCCTGCCATGAATCTGCGTACTCGCCTCATCGTTGTGTTGATCGTGGTGTCGGTGGTTCCGCTGGGCGCGTTGACGTATTTTTCGTACACCAGTCAGGTGCGCGCGCTGCGGGACCTTGCCACGCGTGAGGCCGACATGTTGTCGTCGGATATGACGCAGCGCATGCAGCTCGTCACGACAGAGCTGAGCACCAGGGTCGAACAACTCGCACAGATCAATGAACCGGCCGTTGTGCGTGTGGCCCAGCGCACGGAATCAGCACCCACCACCACCATCGTTGGAGACCCTCCTGCGGTGGTTCCCGCACCGGTCGAATCCGCGGACGCCGCGGTGACCGCCGTAAACGCCGTGGCACCGGTGACGCAGGCGTCGGAACAGGCGCGTGTGGCTGAAGCCCTCGGCGCGGCGGCGATGCTGCTGCAGAGCGTGGAACTCCAGGGTATGCGCGGGGGACGCCCACCCGGCGGCGGGCGTGGCGACGCTGGGCGAGGTGATGCGGGTCGTGGCGATGGCCGAGGCGACAACACTCGCCGACTGGGACCGCGCCCCCCAGGCGCCGCCCTCGGCCCCACCAGACCAGACGCCGTTGGTCCGGCCAGACCCGTCGAGGGCACAAAGCCGCCAGATGGGGTCCCGCAGACCTCGGCCACTCCGGCCGTGCCCGTCGCGCCCGTCCCTCCTGACGTGGGAGACAAGGTCGTCATCGACATGGGCGCGATCGCCCGTGACATGTTCAGCAAGTACGTGCCCGAGGGCGGCTTCGAGAAGATGACGCCGGAACAACGCACGCAACTCGCGCGAGAGGTGAACTCACGAATGATGGGGATTGCCGAGGGCATTCGCATCAGCTCCGAGCAGCTGCAAAAGCGGGCAGATGAGGCACGGCAGGAGTCAGTCGCCTCGGTGCCGTCGCCCAGTCCCGTGGCACCGGCGTCAGCGCCTCGTCCTTCGACACCTCGCCCGACAACAAAACCCACCACGCGGACCTCCACACTGGTCGGCAATCGCCTCGACGTGAAGTTGATGCAGGACGGCAAAGTGGTCGGTGAGGTCAACGCCACGATCGATCTTGAGAACGTCCTGGCCACGGTCTTTTCACCGACGCGCCGTGAACAAGGCGAAGTGCCGTTTGCCATCGGTCCCGATGGCAAGGTCTACACCGCCAACGATGCGGACCAGAAGACCGTGCAGGACCTCGGTCCGATCGCGCGTCCCGACGGCCCGCTGGGCAAGACCGTGCTGCCGGACTGGGTCGTCTTCACAACGGTGGACCCCTCCGGCTCGGGTCTGCGTTTTGGCATCGCGCGTCCGGTTGGCGACTCCCTGGATGACCTGCGTCGCACCGCCGGCCGCAATGCGGGCCTCGGCCTCCTGCTTATCGGAATCTTCATCGTCGGCGTCGTGCCACTCTCGGGCCGTCTGACACGCAACCTCACCGCGCTGACCGAAGGTGTCGACCGCATCGCCCATGGCGACTATCGCGCACGAGTGCCGGTGCGTTCGCGCGATGAAATCGGTGAACTCGCGGTGGCCTTCAACAAGATGGCCGAAGACGTCGAACGCCACCAGACCGCCGTCGTCGAACAGGAACGCCTGCGGCGGGAGCTGGAACTGGGCCGACAGATTCAGAGCGACATGTTGCCGAGTGCGCCCATGTCCTTCGGTCTGACCGAGGTGCAGGGTGTGTCCATTCCTGCGCGTGAAGTGGGCGGGGACTTCTTCAACTACTTCGCGCTGGAGAACGGCCAACTGGCGCTGCTGGTCGGCGACGTCTCAGGCAAGGGCGTCGGTGCCGCCTTGCTGATGGCCAATATTCAGGCGTCACTCCGGACTCGCCTCGGGATGGGGCAGAGTCTCGCCGCGATCGCCGAAGCGCTCGACCGCGAGATGGCGACCACCTCAGGGTCCCGTCTCTACGTCACCCTGTTTATCGGAATTTTTGACCCAGTCGCCCGACGGCTCCAGTACGTGAACGCCGGTCACAATCCGCAGTTTGTGCTTCGACCGGGGCAGGCGCTTGAGAAGATGCACGCAACCGGCATCCCAATCGGCCTGCTCGCTGGCCGCGGGTACGAACATCGCGATGTGACGCTCGCCTGCGGTGATCTGCTGTTTTTTTACACCGACGGTTGCGTCGAGTCTGAAAACGAATCCGACGAAATGTTTGGCACCGGCCGTCTTGACGCGTTGCTCATGTCGATCGGATCGTCCGGTCCATCAACGCCGGACCGCGTGCTGCAGCAGGTCGAAGAAGCCGTCACGTCCTTCCGCGGCACCCGCGAACCCAATGACGACGCCACGATGATGGCCGTGCGGATCGGATAGACGACTCACAGTGATCGCAGCGCGATCAGTGGATCCACCGAGGCCGCGCGGCGTGCCGGCACCACCGCTGCCAGCGCCGCGACGGTGAGCAACGCGACGCCGGCCGCAAGGTAGCTGATCGGATCAAACGGCGTCACCCCAAGCAGCACACTGGAGAGCACCTGTGCGGCCAACGCCGCCAGCGCCACACCGGTGATCGTGCCGATGACGACGAGTGTGAGTGCTTCGCGAAGGACGCGCGTGACCACCAGGCCACGCGAGGAACCCAGGGCCATCCGGATCCCGATTTCCCGCGTGCGCCTCGAGACGCTAAAGGCAATGACGCCATAGAGGCCCACGCCGGCGAGCAACATCGCCAGACCTGCGAGGCCACCAAACACCGACGCGCCAAGCGTGATCGGCAACATCGAGGTGGCCATCATCCGCTCCAGCGACCCCAGTTCGAGAAAGACGATTTCCGACTCCATCGCACGCAGTTCGCGCTGGATGTCTGTCACAAGCCGCGCCGTGTCACCAGACGTTCGCGTCAGAAAACTGTAGGCTGTGGCCGGTCGTTGAGAAGCCGCGAAGTGAATCATCGGCCGTGGTGTCTCGCCAACCCGCCGGATCATGTAGTCCTTGGAGATGCCAATGATCTCGACGACCGCGCCGGCCTGGTCGCGCAGGCGCACCCGGTTGCCAAGCGCGTCGCCATTCGGAAAGTACGCTGTGGCCAACGCCTCGGAGATGACGGCGACGCGTGTGGAGCCAGGCGTGTCTCGCGCATCAAAACTTCGGCCGGCAAGCAGTGGAACTCCGAGTGTCTCGAAGAACTCGGCGGTCGTACGGGTGGTCTCGACCGATGCTCCGTTGACCGGAGTCGCATCCGGGCGGCCATCCACCACGATCGTCGTGGTGTGTGTGTTGGGTGAAAACGGCAGGCGCTCAGCGAGCGACACCGATTGCACACCCGGCAACTGTCGAATGCGCGCCGAGGCGAGTTCGAAGAACTGCTTCGCGCGTCCGTCGTCGTACCCGTGGAGATCCATCGAGACGGTCGCCGTCACCAAGCCGTCGACCTTGAAGCCAGGATTGGTGTTGAAGCCCGCGAACAGACTCCGGACCAGCAACACACCGCCGACAAGCAACACCACAGAAACGGCCACCTGCAACACGACCAGCGTGTGTCGAACGCCAAACGCGCGCCCCGGTGCCGTCAACGAGGCATCGTCTTTGAGCGCCGCCACAAGTTCAGGACGAGACGCCTTGAGAGCAGGCAGGATGCCGAACGCGAGACCTGTCACGACAGACAGGAGTCCCGTGAATGCCACCAGACGCCAGTCGGTCGTCAGCGTGAACGAAATCGGCAAATCAATCGGGAGACGCGCTGAAACAATCCACGACGTCGCCCACGTCGCCAGGAGCAGCCCGGCGACACCACCCAGCAGTGACAGGATCAAACTCTCCACCGCCATTTGCCTGACCAGGCGACCACGGCTCGCCCCGATCGCCGACCGAAGCGCCATCTCCCTGGCGCGTGCCGCCCCACGTGCCAGCAACATGCTCGCGAGGTTGGCACAGGCGATGAGTAATACGAGTCCGACTGCACCCATCAACACCGCGCCTGCCGGGCGCATCTGCGCATCGATCTCGGGATGGAATCGGACATCCGTCGCTGGAACGACCGTGGGCCTCCGTTCACGATTGCTGATCGGATACGCCTGCTCCAGCCCCGTCATAATTGAGGCAAGGTTGGCCTGCGCCGCCTCGATCGTGACGCCCTCCCCAAGCCGCCCTTTCATGAACAGCCAGCGGCTGCCGCGTTGCTGAAGTCGGGTTGTACCGGTGGCCGAGGGCACGACATCAATCATCCCCGCAGGCTCGACATCAGCCACCATGCTTGCCGGGATCCAGAGATCGGCGACGACACCAGGCAACATGCCGGAGAAGGAAGCATCCGCGACGCCAATCACCGTGTACGGACGACTCTTGATCGTCATCGTTTGTCCGATCGCGTCAGCACGTCCGCCGAAGTTGCGCTTCCAGAGACGATCGCTGATGACGGTGACCGGATGCCCGCCCTCGCCGACCCCGTGTTCGGGAGAAAAGCCCGCTCCGAGCGACAGGAGAATTCCGAGCGATGAAAAATAGTTGGCGGTCACCACCTCGCCAAACGCCAGCCTGTTGTCGCCGTTGATGGAGATAGCCGCGAACATCATCGAGTGTCCCGCCAGCGATTCCAGGACCACGTTGGAGGCTTCGAGATCTTTCAGGTCGGCATACGAGGAGCTGCCGAAGCGTGCGTCGCGATCGTCGCTCGTGTAAATCGACACGACCGAGTCCGGTCGTTCAAACGGGAGAGGACGAAACAGCAGGTTGTCGACGATGGTGAAGATGGCGCTGTTGAGTCCGATGCCCACGGCGAGTGAGACCACAGCGACCGCTGTAAATCCAGGTGCCTTGCGGAGGGTGCGGAGACCGTAGCGGACGTCCTGCCAGAGAGTTGCCCACATGAGTCGAGACCCTTTCGAGTGGTGGACGGGCCGCAGGTGCCAGGGACGCGTCCACATGAGATGAATCGCCTGAGCGATGTACCACAGATGGGGGAATTGGCGACGACGAGTGAAGTCCTCATCGAGATCGTTCAGGATGAGGTCGCGGTGCGCCGAGGGCAGGAATGGACCGGCGACACCCCTGAGCCATCGCGGCGCCTGGCGCCTCACGGGGACTCCAGCCTGGGTTTGAGACCCCGGGTCATGCGCGCCCACGTCTCGTACGCACGGCCGATCGCGGATTGGCCTTCGTCGGTCAGCGCGAAGATTTTGCGTTTGCGCTGGCCGGCGGCCTCGGGCACGGCAACATTCGCGTTGATTAACCCCTTGTCGGTGAGACGTTGGAGCGTCGTGTAGATGGCGCCAATCCAGACCGTCCGTTGACTGCCCTCTTCGACCGCCTCTCGAATCGCGGCCCCTGAGGCGTCCTCACCCAACCGGATGATCGCGAGCAGGACCAACTGTTCGAATTCGCCGAGGTACACGGTCATGGGCTAATACTACGTTGTAGTCTGACGGCGGTTCCATGTTCGGGGAATAATGGGGGCCATGCGAGCCATTCTCAGTGCCGTGGTCGTGGTCGTGTGCGCGGTCGGGGTCGTCGGCCTCTCAACGCAGGAGCAGACCAAACCCGACAAGTACTCTCCGTTGGGCTACTACGATCTCGAGGAACACATCAGGGCCTTCCCCGGGACTCCAGGCAGTGTGGAGGTCCGGCGCGCGTTCAGCAGTCGCTTCTGGGCCTTTCAGGGCATTGCGTATCGATCAGGAGCCACGCCGCTTGGTGCCGTCTGGACCAGTCTCGGTCCCGAAACCACTCTGCAGAGTCCGACCGCCTCGTTGGAGCAGAGCGTCTCAGGGCGCGTCTCGGCGCTCGCGATTTCCCCCAACTGCAAAAAGCAGGGCGGGTGCCGGCTCTGGGTGGCCACCGCCGGGGGCGGTGTCTGGCGGACCGACGATGCAATGAACACGACCGATCCAGGCTGGCAATGGATCTCGCGAGGATTGCGCACGAACAGCATCGGCAGTCTCGCACTTGATCCCAACGACCGCACCGCAAACACGATCTACGTCGGCACCGGCGAAACCAATACGCCGCAGAACTCCAATGCCGGCACTGGTCTGTATAAGTCCACCAACGGCGGCGATACCTGGACCCGCGTGCAGACCACCATCGTGGACCCGGTCGTGTCTCCCTCGCCGATCGACTTCACGATCACCCGCGGCATCAGCACTGTCATCGTCGCACCCGGGAGCGGGCAGACGATCTATGTCGCGACCACGACCGCGATGTTGGGCATGACGGCCGTGCGAGGAGGGCAGAGTCAGACGACCGGGTATACCCAGCCACGAGTGGGGCTCTACAAGACTGAAAACGCCGGCGCGTCGTGGACGTTGATCTGGGTGCCGCCGCTGGAACCGACGCCGCCGCAGACCGATCAGCTCAACGCCGGCGCCTCCGACACGATGAGGGGCGTGCGTCATGTAAAGCTGGACCCGCGCAACCCGGCGATCGTCTACGCCTCTGCGTGGAATAACGCGATTCACCGTTCGGCGTCGTCATTGGAAGGTGGCGACGCGGCGTTCAAGCCCGTCTTTGCGATCGTGGGCCTTCGCCAGTATCAGGATCTGGCGATGTTTGATCTCACCGTCAAGGATGGGCGCACGCGGATCTACGTGTACAACGGGACCGAAGACACAGCGACGCAGGGGCTGTATCGCCTCGACAACGCCGATGTGGCTGCGGCGACGCTGGTGTCCGGGTCCGGATCCAACCTCACAAATGCAACGGCGTGGATCGGTCTCTCCTCGAACAGCACGAGCCAGGCGGGGTCGATCAGTCGCGCCATGTGCGGTGCCCAGTGTTTTTATGACCTCGTTGTCGCGGTCCCGAACGGGCAGCCCGATACCGTTGTTGTCGGAGGTGTGGCCACACTGACCTACGGCGAGGCGACGATTCGTTCGATCGACGCAGGCGTGCGATTCTCCGGCTTCGGTCGCGATGCCCAGAACCCGCGTGTGAGCAGCCATGTGGACGTCCGTGCCGTGGTGTTTCATCCAGAGGATCCGAACATCGCGTTTGTCGGATCCGACGGTGGCGTGGTTCGCAACGACGGTTCGTTCGTGGATATCAGCAGCCGGTGCGCACAACTGTTTGGCACCGCGCCGCAATGCAGCGTGGTGTTGGCGCGTGTGCCGCAGCGCCTGCATTTCCTCAATCGTGGATTGCAGACGATGCAGTTCTACAACGTGTCGCTCGATTCCCAGGAGCCGCTGCGCCGCCTGGTCGGTGGGCTGCAGGACAACGGCACGATCTGGACCGACGGCACGGGCGATGCGAAGGTGTGGAAGCCATTCTTCGCGTTTGGTGATGGGACGTCGGCATCAGGATTCCATCCGTCACGATCGGCCGTGATGTTCGCAAGCTTTCAGAGCAACCGGTATTTCGTGAATTTCCGGAATGCGGATCAATCGATGTGGGTGCGCACCGATGATCCCATTCGTGTCGCTGATGAGCGAGCCACAGTGACCACCTCAACCGGCCGTCAATTCCTGACTTTTGATCGGGTGAACCCCGACACGCAGTTCACCGGGTTTCAACACATCTGGCGCACGCAGAACAACGGCGGGCCCCAGGCGTTTCTCGAAGCCAATTGCCGCTTTCCATCAGGTTCGGTGGCCGGAGTCAGTTGTGGGGACTGGCAGCCGCTTGGGGTGGTGTATCCGTTTGCCTCCCAGACCACTCCTGCATCAACCAGCCGGAAGCCGGGTGATTTGACCAGTGATGTCTACGGATCGGACCGCGAAGGCGGCATCATCGTCGCGGCGGAGCGGTCCGTGGGAGACGGCGGCACGTTGTGGGCGGCGACCAGTCGCGGGCGCCTGTTCATATCGAAGAATGCCAACGGTCCCGCATCGGCGGTCACGTTTACTCGGGTGGATTCGGCCGACACACCGGGACGTTTTATCACGAGGATCTTTGCCGATCCCGCCAACGTCAACGCGGCGATCGTGTCGTACTCCGGGTTCAACGCCCTGACGCCTGGCACGCCCGGACACATCTTCCGAGTCGTGGTTGACCCGTCCACTGGCCAGCCGACCTTCACATCCCTCGATCACGACCTTGGCGATCTGCCGATCAACACGATTGCCTACGACCACCTCAGAGGTGATGTGTATGCCGCGACCGACTTTGGTCCGCTCGTGCTCAAGCAGGGTACGACGCAGTGGGCCGTCGCAGGGGCCGGATTCCCAGAGGTCGTCATGGTGGACCTCAAGATCGTGCCCGAGCGAGGTGTGTTGGTCGCGGCCACCCACGGGTTGGGGATCTTTTCGATGAAGATCCAGTGACACCTGCGGTGCCGCGCTGAATCTTCAGAACCTGAAGACGACGCCGGCGGTAACTGCGTAGCGCAGTTGCACACCCGAGGTCGTGAAGGCTTTGAAGCCGTTGAGCGGCGTGCCGCTCAACGAGGAGCCTCGCCCGGTCGAGGCGTTGTTGCTGAACTGGACGGCCGGCGTGGTGAACGACTCGATGAAGCCGGCGGGTGTGCCGGTGGTCACGGTTGGGGCAGAGTCGACGCGCAGGCTCAACGTCTCGCGGCCGACGTACACGCGGCCGTCGATGGCAAAGCCCAGGCGTGGGCTGATCTGCCGTCGCATTCCAAGTCCCGCCACACCGACCGGACCGGCAGCCTGTTCGAAACGCAGTGTGACAGTGTCGGATTCGGAGAAGGGCACGACGGGCACGTTGTTCGCCTGCACCTGGAACTGGTAGGACCCATTCAGGGCGATGGACGGCAGCGATCCGATGCGCGTCAGCACACCTCCGCCGACGGTCAAGTACGGTGACCACGATCCCGTGAGCAGGTGATACCGGATTGATCCAATAATCGCCAGTTCCCGAGACGTCCGTTCACCGATCGAGACATCGGTGCTGACAGCAGTCGCGCCGAATGGCCCCGTGGCAAACAATCCGGTGAATGCGCCTTCAAAGCTGGCGCGCGACGTCTCCACCGCGTCGAGGAGTGCCGGATCGATCTCTGTCGCCCCCGTCCAGACCTCCGTGCTCAGGTCCAGCGACCAGCGCGCCGTGAGATCCCTGCGCAGGCGCACGCCCATCACCGGCGCATTGGTGCCCAACAGGCCCAATCGGCCAAGCGCTTCGTCGAGCGGAACCAACCGGCTGGCGACACCAAATTCGTCGTTGGCGCCGTTCAGAAGTGAGGCCCCGTCGCCCAGAAACCAGGTCGGAATGCGCCGGCTTGGATTGGTCGGGCCTGACGTCGGCAGTGCCGGGCCGGCGGCCGGCAACGCGGCATCGCCCGACGTCGGCAGTTCAAAGAGCGAGAGGCCGCCGAGCAGTTCGACCTGCCATCGGCGGTCCGGGGTCTGGGCGTCGGCCGTGGTGGGCAGAAGCACCGCGGAGACCGCAAGGACGATCCGGCAGACAAGACGTCTCGACATGCCGAGCACTGTATACGACCTCAGAGGTCGTTTTCGGGTACATGAATCGAAAACGACCTCTGAGGTCGACTTTACGCCCGGCCGAACAGGTGGCCCATGCGCGTGCGGGCGCTGGACAGGATGTCGTAAAACGTCGGAATTACGAGCAACGTCAAAAACGTGGACGCGATGACGCCGCCGATGACCGCGCGGCCCAACGGGGCGCGGAAGTCGGCACCCTCGCCGATACCCAGTGCGACCGGCACCATGCCAGCGGTCAACGCAAACGTCGTCATCAGAATCGGCCGCAAGCGCTGGCGACCGGCCTCGATGAGCGCCTGTTGCCTCGGCATCCCCTGCGCTTCGGCCATCTTGGCGAAGTCGATGAGCAGGATCGCGTTTTTCGCGACGATCCCCATGAGGAGGATGACGCCGATCATGCTCATGATGTTGAGCGTGTCGCCGGTGGCCATCAGGATGAGCACCACACCGATCAACGAGAGCGGCAACGACAACATGATGGCAAACGGATCGAGGAACGATCCGAACTGGACGACGAGCACGAGATACATCAGGATCACGGCGACGCCCAGCGCGATCAGGATGCGCGAGAACACTTCCTGCTGGTCCTCGGTCTCACCACCCTGCGTGATGGCGTACCCGGCGGGCAGCGGGATGGCGTCGATGCGGCGCTGAATTTCCGCGATGACCTCCGTCAGCGGCCGGCCCTGTGTGTTTGCCTGGACGGCAATCACACGATCACGATCCAGGTGGTCGATACGTGCCGGACCGAGGGACTGCGTGATGGTTGCCACCTGTCCGAGCGGCAACGAGGCCGGTCGGCCCTGTGGGTCCCGAATCGAAATCGGCAGGCTCGACAGGTCGCTGGCGCGCTGGCGTGCGTCGGGCGAGAGGCGGATGGTCACGTCGCGGGTCTTGCCAGTCGGATCCACCCAGTCTCCCGCGTCGATTCCGGCAAACGCCGGTCTGAGCGTCTGCGCCACGTCGGCGACGGTCACACCAAGTGTGCCCGCGAGCGCGCGGTCGAGGCGGACATCGAGTTCGGGCTTCTGGCCGCGGGTCGAGAACCCGACGTCCACGGCACCGGGCACCTGACGCACCTGGGCAATGACCTCATCAGCGATTCGGGTCAGTTCGCGCGTATCGGTGCCGCGCACCTGCACCTGAATCTGCTTCTGGTTGTCGAGTCGGCCGCTCGAAATGGACGCGGTCACGCCGCCCAGTTTCATGTAGTCGTTGCGCAGCTCGGCCGCAATCGTGTCCTGATGCCGGGTCCGCTCCGCCTTGGGCGTGAGGCGCACATAGATCGTGCCCTCATCCACTGCGCCCGTGAGGCTGCCGATGGTGGTGTAGGTGTACAACACCTCATCCGACTTTGCCCGAGCGAGCGCCGCCGCCTCTTCGGCCTTCCGCTTCGTGTAGTCGAGACTCGACCCCGGGGGCGTCTCAATCTGCACGATGAATTCGGAGACGTCCTGCACAGGGAAGAACCCGCCGCCCAGATACCCCATCGCCGGCATCGCCAATGCGAAGACAAACGAACCGACGGCCAGTGCCACCATCGACAGCCGATGCCGCAGTGCCCAGCCGATCACGCGCTTGTAGCGATCCGCCTGTCGATCAAACCAGCGGTTGAACCGATCCAATCCCCGCGAGATGAACGAGCGCTCGGCCATCGGCGTATGCGGGTCTGGCCAGTAGGCAGAGAGCATCGGGTCGAGCGAAAACGACACAAACAACGAGACCAGCACGGAGAACGCAATGGTCAGAGCAAACGGAGCAAACCACTGTTCGGCTTCGCCACCCATGAAGGCAATGGGCACAAAGACCACGACAATCGAAAGTGTCGTCGCCGTCACGGCGAGGCCAATCTCTGACGTGCCCTCACGCGCCGCATCAAAGTGGCTCTTGCCCATCTCGACGTGGCGCACGATGTTCTCACGCACCACGATCGCATCGTCAATCAGGATGCCGATCGCGAGTGAGAGGCCGAGGAGCGACATGGTGTTGAGCGTGAAGCCGAACGCCATGAGCGCGATGAACGACGCGATCACCGAGACCGGAAGTGCGAGGCCGGTGATGACCGTGGATCGCCAGGAGTTCAGGAACACGAACACCACAAGCACGGTGAGGACCGCGCCCTCGATGAGCGCCGACTGAACGTTGGCCACGGAGTTCTCGACGCGTGTGCCCGCGTCCCTGACGATGTGCAGCACGACGCCTTGGGGCAACGTCGGACGAATCGCCTCGATTTCGGCATGAATGGCGTTTGCCACTTCCGTGGTGCTGAAGCCGCGCGACTTCTTGATGTCGATGCCGACCGCATCCTGGCCCGAGTACTGGGCGGTGGTCCGGGGCTCCTCGACGCCGACGCGCACGTTGGCGACATCACCAAGGCGAATCACCCGGCCGCCGCGCTCGGCGACCACCACACGCATGAAGTCCTCGGCCGTTTCCACGCGACCACGCAGGCGGATGGTGCGTTCGTCGTTGGCGCCCTGCAGGCGGCCGACCGGCGCCGCAAGATTCTGCTGCTGGACCGCACCGACGATCTCGCCGACACTGACGCCCGCGTTCTGGAGCGCTTCTGGGCGAATCTCGACCGACATCTCGCGTGTGTTCGCGCCCGAGATGTCCACCGACCCGACGCCGCCAAGGGCGCGGATGCGTCGCGTGATTCCCGGGTCAGCAAGGAGCGTGAGTTCCGGAATCGACATCGTGTCAGACGCCAGCCCGAGTGACACCACTGGGAAGTCATCCAGGCTGATCTTGGTCAGCACGGGTTCTTCCATTTCTGGTGGCAAGTCGTTGCGAATCGCGTTGATCTCGTCGCGAATCTCCTGCACCGCTTCCTGCAGGTCCTTCTCGTAGGTGAACTGGATCGTGATCGTCGCGAAGCTGTCGAGCGACGACGACTCGATCTTGCGGACACCGCTGATGCCCGCGAGGGACTCTTCGATCGGTTCAACAATCTCGCGTTCGACGTTGTCGGGCGAGGCCCCGGGGTACGGCACCGCGATGACGACGACCGGCGGATTGACCTCCGGAAATTCGTCCGTGTTGAGCTGGGTCAGCGACACGAGTCCGAAGACCACGAGCGCGACCATCGAAACAACCGTGATGACCGGTCGTTGAATGGCGAAATCTGAAATGACCATGGGCTAGAGTCCTGACGGCATTGCCGCTGTGGGTGTCACGGGGCCGACCACTTTGACCGGCGTGCCGGGCGCGAGGGTGCGCGCCGCGCCAAGAATGACGACGTCGCCCTCGGCGATTCCGGTGGTGACCTCGACCAGTTCCGCTTCGGACTGGCGCAGACCCAGCGTCACCGGTACCCGTTCCGCCTTGCCGTCACGAATGCGTGTGATCAGCGGAGTCGGACCCGATTCGTCCACCGCACCCAGTGGCACAATGACACCGCGACGCGTTTGAGCGTCCACACGTCCTTCAGCAAACAGACCGGCGATGAGTTTGCCGCCGATGTTGGGCAGGGTCACGAAAATCGTGACCTGTCGCGTCACGGGATCGGCCGACGGGCTGAGCCGGTCGATGGTGCCGGTGAACTCGTCCGCAGACAAACCGCGCACACGGAACCGCACCTTCGCGCCAGGCTTCACGAGTGCCACTTGGTCGGAGGAGACGGCGGCTTCGAGCCGCATGCTCGACGGGTCAATGATGGTGACCAATGCCGTGCCTGGCGAGACGATGTCGCCGGCGTTGGCCGGACGTTCGGACACCACACCGCTGATTGGGGCGCGGACGTTGGTGTCATCGAGCTGCTGCCAGATCGACCTTTCGCGCGCCTTGGCGGCGGCGACCTGTGCCTCGGCACCGGCTACCATGTTGCGCGCCTGTTCGAGGTCCCGGGCGGCGAGGGCACCACCCTTGACGAGCGCCTCGGTGCGCGCGGACTCACTGCGTGCGACCGTCAACGCATTCTCGGCGGACTTCACGGCCGCCTGTGCCGACGTCATCGCATCGTCCAAATCCCGAGCGGCGATGCGTCCGATGATCTGGCCCGCGCGGACGTTGCGGCCGCGGTCAACGGTGAGGTTGACCAGGGCGCCGCCGGTCTGAGCGCGGACCGTCGCTTCACGCGCCGGTGTCAGCTGTCCCGACACAAACGGGCCGGAGGTCAGGTCGGCGACCACGGCCGTGGCGACGTTCTCAGGCGCCAGTTGTACGACGGCCGGCGCGGTATCCACAGCGACCGGCGGCGTATCGCCGCCGCACGCCGCCGCGACGATTGCGAAACCAAGCACTCCAACACACGCGACTCTTGAACCTATACGCATCATCATTTCCTCTTCCGCACTCCGCACTATTGAATCGGCAGATCCGGCAACAGCGCCACGCGCACACGCGTGAGCTGCAAATCGCGTGCGGCTTGCGCGCGATTTGCCTGAGCCGATTGCAAGGCCAGGCGTGAATCGGACAACTCGAGCTGTGTGGACAGCCCTTCCCTGAAACGAAGTTCGGCGATCTCGTACGCGCGGGTGGCCTGCGTGATCGTCCCCGCTGTGGCCTCCCAGGCCGCACGGGCCGATTCGAGATCTTGCAGCGCCGTGGAGCGTTGGAGCGCGGCCATTTCACGCGCCTGCTTCAGACGCGCTTCGGCTTCCGTAAGTCCCGCTTTGGCCGATGCTTCTTCTGCGGGGATTCGGAATCCCGCAAACACCGGCATCGTCACCTGCGCGCCAAGCGTCCAGTTGTTCCGGAAGCGGCTGAAGTCCGGATAGATCTCTTTTGGATAGTTGGTCACCCCGTACGTCGACACGAAGGTCACGGTCGGACGCTTCGCTGTTTGGACGATCTCAAGACCCAACTGCTGAAATCGCACACTCAGCTCAGCCTGGGCCAGCGATGTTTTTGAGGCGAGTGTCGCGTCGGCCTGCACGGCAGCGAGGGCGTCGGCAAACGCCGCCGGTGCGCTCAATTCCGCCGCTTCGAGATCAACCGCGAGCTGCACGGGCAGGTCGGCCGGCAACTCCAGCAACTGGCGCAGACGCAACATCGCGTTGTCGCGATTGGCGCGCGCGCGAATCACCACCGGGCGCTGGTTGTCGCGCTGGACCTGCGCGCGCAGTACCTCAAATTCAGGAAGGCGACCGGCGTCATACGACAGCTTCGTCTGCTGGAACGCCGCATCAGCCTGGTCATAGCCAGACTGGGCGATGACCAGCAGGCGTTCGGAGAGGGCCACGTCGTAAAACGCGCGCGTCACATCTAATTGCACAAGCGCCCGCGTGGCCTCGACGTTGAGTTCTGCCGTCCGGATGCCGACATCCGCCTGATCGCGTTGTTTGCCAACGCGGCCACCTGAATAAATCAACTGCGTGCCCTGCAGGTTGAACCGGTACGCGTTGGCCTGACCAAACGGCAGATCGCTGAAGTCGACATCGCCGGAGCCAGACCCGGAGCCGGCGTCGCCGCCAAACACGCCACTGAACTCCGACGCGAGGGTACGGTCATAGCCTCCGCTGAAACTGATCTGCGGATACCGCTGACTGTTGGTCCGCTTCAAGTCCGCCTGCGCACGCGCGGTGCCGGCGCCCGCGATGGTCATGGACTCGCTGTTCGCCTCTGCGCGTTTCAACGCGTCTTCGAGCGTGAGAACAAGTGGCGACTGTGCGGCAGCCGACGCAGGCGGGAGGATCAGGAAGCCGAGGAGGAAAGTGGAGACGATGAAGAGAGTTGGCGCACGCATTTATTTGACCTCGTGCGCACCAATCGCGCGCAGGAACAACTGGAGGTAATGCGTGATCGCGTCACGCATCGAATAGGGATACCGTTCGGGCATCAGGTCGCGACCCATCGCGTCGGCGAAGAGCGTGCCCATCAACATGGCGGTGGCCGCCGACGGCACCATGTTGGGAGACGCCTTGCCCAGACGCTGCGCCATCGCCAGGTAGTCGGTCAACTCGGTGGCGATGCTGATCGAGACGCAAAATGCCTGCTTGCAGTGCTCGGGGTTTTCCTCGAACTCACCCATCGAAGTGCGGATGAGCGCCCGCAGTTTGTGGAGGTGTTTGTGGTGGTCCCGGGCCCACACGTCGAGCTCCGCCGCCACATCGTTCGGGGTCTCGGGGAGCCGGGCGTACGGTGTTTCGGACGCAAACTGGTGCAGGGCCGCGTGGAGCAGGGCCTGCTTGTTCGGAAAGTGCCGGAAGAGCGTGACCTCGTTGACGCCGGCTTCCTGGGCGATGCGGCGGGTCGTCGCGCCTCGGCTGCCGTGTTCGGCAAACAGCTTGAGCGCGGCCTTCAAGAGAGATTCACGAACGTCCATGGCGACCATAACCGTTTAACCCTACCCTGACCACACGTGTGTAAGCAAGTGGTTACTTGCTTACTTGTTCACTGGACAAATTCAGTCAACACCATGCATTTAACGTTTGTTTACGCTAGTTTGTTCTAGGTATTCACAAGCTTAGGATTCTTTTCAGATGGCGGCGCCCCAGCTTTGGACCCGGTGTACTCTTCTGTTCGTGGCGTTTGGCATCCAGATCCGGCTTCCCTGGGACCCGCCGTCCCCAGCCAAACGGCCGACGACACCCACCGCTGTTGAGGTCGAGGGCCGACAGTGGCCCCTCCATGTGGTGCGGCATCAGCGCGCACGTCGGTACGTGCTTCGGATGACCGAGACCGGCGGGCTGCGGCTGACCGTACCGCGCCGAGCCTCGATCGAAGCCGGTCTCAGGTTTGTGCGGACCCAGGGGCCGTGGATCGCGCGCGAACGCCTCCGTCGTCATTCACGGCTGACAACACTCGAGCCAGGATCGTTGGTGTGGTTTCGCGGGGAGCAGGTGCCGCTCGTGACTGAGGGCACCCACGTGCAGGTGGGCGATCAGCGGTGGCCGCGACCAACCGCTCCGTCAGATCTCCGCAGTGTGGTCGACGCGCGACTCCGGGCGCTCGCCGCGACCGAGCTGCCGCTCAGGTGTCTCGAACTCGCCGTGCAACTCGGCGAGCCCGTGGCCCGTGTCTCGGTGCGCAGCCAGCGTTCGCGTTGGGGATCGTGTTCAACGCGTCGGACGATTGCGTTGAACTGGCGACTCATCCTGATGCCGCCGTTTGTGTCGGACTACGTCATCCTCCACGAGCTCATGCACTTGCGCCAGCCCAACCATTCACGCGCGTTCTGGCGCGAGGTGGCGGGCGTGTGCGCAGAGTGGCGCGAAGCCGAACGCTGGCTCAGAACCTACGGCAAGGATCTGCTCTAGTGTGCTGCGGATGACGCTTTAGTACACGGCTTCCGGTGCGCGGCGCCC
>CAYZLT010000019.1:0-9775 GCA_964479175.1 uncultured Solibacteraceae bacterium
GGCGCGATCAAATCCCGCGCGCATCCACGCGAACTCGGGCACCATCGCCATGACACCGGCATACGCCGCATCCACATGCAGCCACATCCGCTCACGCTCGCAAATGTCCGCGACCGCCGACACATCATCCACACTTGTGCTCGACGTCGTTCCCACCGACGCCACCACGGCAACAGGCAGATGTCCGGCCGCGCGGTCCTGGGCCACCGCTGCAGCGAGCAGATCTGTGCGCATGCTGAAGTGTGTGTCGGCAGGAATGCGGCGCAGGGAGTGGTGGCCCATGCCGAGCGCAATCACGGCCTTGTCCACCGAGGAGTGCGCGTGTTCGGAACAATAGATTCTGAGTTGCGGAAGATTGCGACCGGCCAGCCCGAGTGTGCGCACATCGGGGACTGCGACTTCACGCGCCGCCGCCAGTGCATGCAACGTGGAGATGGACGCGGTGTCGTAGATCACACCCTCGATGTCCGACGGCAGATGCATCAACTGCGCGAGCCAGCGCAACGTGACTTCCTCAAGTTCAGTCGCCACCGGTGACGTGCGCCACAACATCGCCTGTTGATTGAGCGTGGACGACACCAGGTCCATCAACACCGCCGGCGCACTGCCGGTGATCGCGAAGTAGGCGAAGAACCCCGGGTGATTCCAGTGCGTCGCGCCTGGGATGACGAGGCGGTCGAGGTCGGCGAGCAGATTGGCGAACGGTTCGGGAAGTTCGGGTGCCTGGCTGGGGAGTGCCGCGCGGATGTCGCCGGGTGTCACCTTCGACAGGACCGCGTGTGTTTCAATCTGGTCGAAGTAACCGGCCGCCCAATCGGCGAGCGTGTGCGCGTGCGCGCGAAATTCGGCGACCGGCATGTCGCCGAGAGGGGGCGTGGACCACTCGTCCGCCACGGCTACCGCCGCTTCGCCACGTAGTCGAGCGCCCACTTCTCCAATGCCGCACTGCTCAGGCCGATGGCCTTCGCTTCTTCGACGGCCTTGTCTTGTTCCCACTTGTCGATGACCATCCGTTTGATAAGCCACATGGCGCCGACACGATTGGCGGAGCCGCAGTTGATGAACAGGGGCTGGCTGGCGCCATTGGCGACGACCTTCAAAAATTCATCCGCCACCGCGTCGTCGGGCTCCGAGCCCTTGAACGGGAGGTGGATGAATGTCAGCCCTGCTGCTTCTGCTGCGGCCTTGGACTCCGGAATCTGTGCGCCCTCTTCAGACGCCTCACGCAGATTCAGCACAGCCTTGTAACCGCGCTCCTTGAGCGCCGCCATCGCCTTGGGATCGGTCGCGCCAGCGCACCCGATGGTCGCGTCAACCTTGGTGTAGTTCCGGATGCCGTCGATGGTGTCTTTCTGTAGTTGCGGTGCGGCCGCGACTGCAACGACGAGTGTGAGGATGGCGACAGGGGACATGCCCCGATTATAGACCTCGGGCTGCCAGGCTACTGTTTTCGCACGAGGACCGTCAGGTCGTCGGTCAGACGGACCGTGAGCGGCGCGCCGGCCTTGAGCGCCGTCTCATTGCCGTCGCCGTTCATGACGGCTGCGGTGCCGCCCGCAGCACCAGCGGCTCCGCCGATGATCGCGCCCTTTTTGCCGCCAAGCAGGCCGCCCAGAATGGCACCAACGGCGGAGCCCGCGCCGACCTTCGCCGCGGCATCTGCAGAAGGCGAATCACCTTCGCGGATGATCGCGTCGGTCCGGATCGACATCCGGGTGCCGTCGGTCAGGATCATCGTGTCGAACTTGAGTCCGAGCCGCGGACGGTCGCGAAATTTGCCACCACGATCCACCGCCGTCACCGTGCCCTCAAGACGGGCACCTTCCGGAATGGCGACCCGGTCGTTCACCGTCACATTCCGGCTGACCGTGGCAGAGATGCGGTCTTCGACCTTTGCGGTGCGCGTCGACACCGCGTAGTCGAGCCGGATGCCGATGACCGAGTGCCGTGCAACCGTCAGCTCGTCAAGCTGCGGCTCGGCCTCAGATGCCGGGGCCGGCGGAGACGTGGGGACTGAATCGGGGATGTACCTGGGTGGAATCGTCGCGACGGGTTCCGCGGTCGGAGGATCAGCCACCGGAGACGGTATCGGAGAAGGCGCAACAGGCGGGGTCGGCGGCACGTCAGCAGCCACGGTTGGTGTCGCCACTGGGGCCAAAGCCGCTGCGGGCCTTGTCGGGGCTGGAGGCGCCACCCGAACCGGACGCGGTGTGTTCACGACTGGGACTGACGCCGTCGCAATTGGGCTCACTGGCTCGGGTGCCGGAACGTTGATCTGGGTCAACTCAACTGGGGCAGCCTCGATGGAGCGCGTCGGCTCCCGCATCACGTAGCCGCCCACAGCCACACTGGCCGCAATCCCCGCCACCACGACGCCAATGCCGATAAATTTCTTGGACACTGTGCGAACCTCACCCGTCTCCACAGCAAGGCCCGTACCGTACTGTGCGGTCCAACTGTGGCCGGATTCGTTCGAAACAGCTGACCTCGTACGGGGGCGTTGACCTTTTCACAGGCCACGCCCCGGTCTCCAGCTCGCACATGGTCCAACCATCCTGCGGTCGTCCCCAAGGCACGTTCGTTGCAGGCTGGGCATCCCATGCGTCCACTCACCCGCACGTTTGTCGTCGCGACCCTCCTGCTGTTGCCGCTCACCGCGTCCGCGCAGACGTTGACCATCCGAGACCTCCTTGCCCTCCACAACGCCGGGCTTGGAGACGATGTGCTGATTGCCATGATCGAGGTGGACAAACCCGTGTTCACGCTGTTTCCCCGTGATGTGCTGGACCTTCGGAAACAAGGACTGACCGACCGCGTCATCGTGAAGATGATCGAGACACGCCGGGTCATCGCTCCCTCGGTTCCGGCCCCTGTGGTTCCGCCTCCCGCACCCGCACCCGTGCCAGTCATAGTCGAGCAGACCGTTGTGCAGGAGGTGCGCGTCGAGGCACCGCGGTACAGACGAGAACCGGAGTACGTGCAGGTGCCGGTCTACGTGGCTGTGCCCGTGACGCCTCGTCGGCCCGTGAAAGAACCGGAGCCGGTCTACTGGGGCTTTGGCGGTCAGCGGCGTCCGGATAGTTGGCAGGATCCGCCAAAAACGACACCGCCGCCCAAGCCGACAACGACCGGCGGCGGAGGGTTCTGAAATAATGACGCTTGTTGTCCCGCGCACGCATCGCCATCATTGGATCAGGAGTCATCGGCGCATCAGTTGCTGACGCAATAGCCGCGCGTGGTGCGGCCGTCACCATCTACGACATGCGGGCACCGGGTCAGGGGGCCTCGCAGGCCTCGGCTGGCGTGTTGTCTCCCTACATCGAGGCCAAACCCGGGAGTCCGCTCCTCGCGCTTGGCGCTCGCAGCCTCGACATGTGGGACACGTTCATGGACGGCCTGCGCGAACGTGCGCAGGGCATGGACGTGGAATACGCGCGCACCGGCACACTCGAAGTGGCGCTCAACGAGGACGACGAGCGACGTCTGCTCGATGCGCGCGCGTGGCTCTCGACCGAAGGTGTGGCGCACGAGTGGTTGGATCTGTCGATGCTTCACTCGTTTGCCCCGACGGTAAGTCGCGCGGCACGTGCGGGGCTGTTCATCACCACACACGGTTTTGTCAACGTCAGTGCGCTCGTGCGTGCGTTGATGCATGCGGCCCGACTCTCGGGAGCCGTCGCGATCACCCCGACAGAAATCATCCACGTCGAACAGAAACGTGACGTCGTCCTGGTGCGTGTGGGTGATCGGCGGGTCGTTAATCACGACGAGTTCGATCACGTCGTGATCGCCGCCGGCAGCTGGACGCGTCGGGTGAGAGTCGCGGGATTGCCGGTGTTCCCGGTGAAACCGATCCGCGGGCAATTACTCCACCTGCGCTGGACCGGCGCCGTGCGTCCTGCACAATCGATCTGGGGGACCCGCTGCTACACCGTGCCCTGGTCGGACGGGTCGCTGCTCGTGGGTGCGACGGTCGAAGACGTCGGGTTTGACGAACGCTCAACGGTCGCCGGTGTGCGCGAGCTGCTTGATGCGGTTGTTGAGCTGCTGCCCGACGCCGCTACGGCGAGCCTCGACGCCGTTCGTGTCGGCCTGCGCCCCGCGACCACCGATCACCTACCGCTGATCGGGCCACTGAAGCACCACCCACGCGTCGTGGTTGCCGCCGGCCACTACCGCAACGGCATTCTCCTCGCACCACTGACGGCCGACATCATCTCGCGACTCATCGTGGACGGTGAGCGAGATCCGGTGCTGGACCAACTAAATCCTGCTCGATAGATCAGACCGTCGAAGACATTTTCAACATGGGGACCATGGAGTTCCATGGGGAAGTCGGACCGTGTAGCCTCCGTGTCTCCGCGTCTCCATGTGAAAAGCTCTTTGCCGTCGGATTTCAGGGATACGAATACGTCGACTGTAGACCGAGCGGAATCCCCAGGCCCCAGAACGCCAGCAGGAACATCGTCCACACCAGGATGAACGTGAACGAGTAGGGCAACATCATCGAGACCACCGTCCCGATGCCGGCCTGGCGCACGTATCGTTGACAGAACACGACCACCAGCGGGAAATACGGCATCAGCGGCGTGATGATGTTCGTGCTCGAGTCGCCCACGCGATACGCCGCTTGCGTGAGTTCAGGGGAGAGACCGACCTGCATCAACATCGGTACAAAAATCGGCGCGAGCAGCGCCCATTTTGCGGACGCTGAGCCGATCAACAGGTTCACTGACGCCGTGACCAGGATGATGCCGCCGATCGTCACCTGGCCCGGCATCGCCAGCGCCTGCAGAAAGTTGGCGCCCTTCAACGCGAGCAACGCACCGAGGTTGGATCGGCCAAACGCGTCCGTGAACATCGCGGCGAAAAAGGCCATGACGATGTAGTAACCCATGGTGGACATGGACTTGGACATGCCGGCCACGATGTCCTTGGAGGACTTCACGGTGTTGGCAGCAATGCCGTAGGCGATGGCGGGGAAGAGGAAGAGCAGGAAGATCAGCGGCACGATCGAGCGCATGAGTGGCGCGGCAAATGAAGTGATTTGGCCGTCCGGTGCGCGCAGCGGAGAGGTGCCGGGGATCGCCCACCACGCGAGCAGGGAGAACCCAATGAGCATGGCGAGCCCACCAAACAGCAAGCCCCTGGACTCCAGAGCTGTGAGGGGCTCGAGCGTGGGCATGTCCTTGGTGTCGCCGTCAATCGCGAGTTTTTGCAGCCGCGGTTCAACGACACGATCGGTCAGGAACCAGCCCAGTCCCATGACGAGGAACGTCGAGGCGCCGGTGAAATACCAGTTCGAGAGCGGGTTGACCATGCGCGCAGGGTCGATCAACTGCGCGGCCGACTGGGTGAATCCCTGCAACAGAGGATCGATGCCCGACGGAATCAGGTTGGCGCTGAAGCCGCCGGATACTCCGGCAAAGGCCGCAGCGATGCCAGCCAGCGGATGGCGGCCGGCCGTATAGAAGATCACACCACCGAGCGGAATCACGAGCACGTACCCGGCGTCGGTGGCCGTGTGGCTGAGGCACGCGACCAGCACGAGCATGGGTGTGAGGAGCGCCTTGGGCGTGAGGTTGAGCAGCCACTTCAGGCCGGCATTCAGGAAGCCGACTGACTCGGCTACTCCGACGCCCAGGAGTGCCACCAGCACCACGCCAAGTGGAGGGAACGTGACAAACGTGTTGACCATGCCTGCCAGCCACCCGGCCATCGCCGTGCCGGACAGGAGATTCAGGATGCGAATGGGTTGGCCATTCCGGGGGTCGATCTCGGTGAAGGCCATCGGCGACAGCAACGCCGAGAGAATCCAGACCAGGACCAGGGCGATGACAAACAGGATCGCCGGGTCAGGCAACTTGTTGCCGGCCGTCTCGATGCCGTTGAGAAACCGGTCAATTGGGCGCTTGCTCATGCGCGAACACTCCTTTTGGTGAGGGCACAGCATATCGAAGTCCCGAAGTCCCGGGGTTGCCGAAGTCCCCGTAGTCTAGACTGGGGACATGCCGAAACTCTCTCCGACCGCCCTCAAAGCCCTACTGCTGACCTTGCCCGACTGGAAGGCCACCAGCAAGGCGATCAAGCGGCAGTACACCTTCCCCACGTTTCCTGACGCGATCAGCTTTGCGACGCGGCTGGCGTTTGATGCCGAGGCGGCCGACCATCACCCCGACCTGCTCATCAGTCACCGGAAGGTGACCGTCACCTGGTCCACCCATAGCGAGGGCGGGGTGACGAAGAAGGACATCGCCGGGGCCAAGGCCTCCGACGCCGCCGGTCGACTACTCCAATGATTCCTTCGGTTTAGAATTACCCCTGCGAATGTTGCTCAAAACGTCCTACAGCGCCCGAGAGGTTGCGGCGCTTACCGGCCTGACCGGCCGGCAGCTGCAGTGGTGGGACGAGGCGCGCGTGTTCCACCCGTCGATCGCTCCGCGCAAGACCAGTCAGGGGGGCTTCACGGAGAGGCGCTACTCACCCATCGACGTGCTTGAGCTCATCGCTCTGGCCGACTTGCGCCGCCGGGGTTTCGACAACACCCAGCTCAAACTGATGATGGACTCCCTCCGCGAATACTTCCGTCGTCGGCTCTCCGAGACGTTGGATAACGCGGGGGAACTGCGACTGTTGACCGACGGCAAGGGACTGTTTCTCCAGACGAGGCAGGGGCATGTGTTCGACCTGCTGGTGGATCCGATGCAGGCGCTGCTTGGCAGCGACGCGCTCAAACTCAAACCCGTGAACGGCAAGGCCAGAAAGCGCAAGACGACTAAGAAGAAACCATGAGTAGAAAATTGACGACACCAAGTCTTCGGAGCACATGGGCTTCGGCCCGTGTGTGGCGCGCCGGGCTGAAGCCCGGCGCCTCCGTGTTGGCTCTCGCTCTGACAGCGCAGCTTGCCGTGTTCGCGCAGTCGCCGGTGCCGACCCCTGAGTCCGTGATTGGCTTCAAGCCGGGCACCGAGTTCAAGCTGGCCAACTACGACCAGACCATTGCGTACTTTCAGCGATTGGACGCAGCCAGCGACAAACTGACGCTGGTGCCGATGGGCACGTCGACGCAGGGGCGAACGTTCTATGTCGCGCTCATCTCCAGTCCCGCCAATCTGGCCAGGCTCGACCGGCATCGCGAAATCGCGCGCAGGATCGCGTCTCCTGACGGCCTCTCGGAAGCCGACGCACGTGCGATGGCGATTGAAGGCAAGGCCATCGTGCACATCGACGGCGGCCTGCACTCCACCGAGGTCGCCGGCCCCCAGCACACGCTCCAGCTTGGCTACGACCTGGTGACCAAGACCGATGCCGAGACGACGCGCATTCTCGATAACGTGATCGTGATGTTGTGGCCGACGATCAATCCCGATGGTCACCAGATGGTCGCCGACCATTACATGCAAAACGTCGGCACGCCGACCGCGAACGCGCCGCTGCCGGGCCTCTATCAGGAATACGTCGGACACGACAACAACCGCGACGCGTACATGCTCAACATGGTGGAGTCGCGCGTGATGGAGCAGGCGTGGCGCCAGTGGGAACCGCAGATCGTGTACGTGCACCATCAGACCGCGCCGTTTCCGACGCGTATCTGGCTGCCGCCGTTTGCCGAGCCGATCGCCCCACACGCGCCGTATCTGATGTCGCGCACGGTCAATACGATCGGCATGACGATCGCGCAATATCTCGAGGAGCGCGGGATGACGGGCGCCACCCACATGGGCACGGGCTACGACGCCTGGTATGCGGGGTACATCGACTACACGCCGATGTTCAAGAACATCGCGGCCTTCTGGACCGAGACGGCGCTTGCCAATATGGCAGCCACGCGTGAATACACCGTGAAGGACATCCCGCAGGCGTATGCGGATCTGCGGCCGCAGAGTCTCTATGCGAGCCCGTGGACGGGTGGTCGTTTTGGTCTCGCCGATTCGATGGCCTACATGCACGGCGCGTCGATGGCTGTCCTCGACTATGCGGCCCGCTCCAAGGAGAACCTGCTCCTCAATCGCTGGCGCGCGGGTGTCGGGCAGATCGAGCAGCACCGGAAGGCCGGACCCTACGCGTATGTGATCACCGCGTATCAGCGCGATCCCGTTGCTGCGGTTGAGATGTTGCGTCGCCTCGCGTTTGGTGGCGTCCATGTGTCGCAGTTGCAGACCACGATGCGTATTGGGGATCGCGAATACCCCGAAGGGTCGTGGGTGATCCCGACCGACCAGGCGTTCATCGCGCTCGCACGCCAGGTGCTCGACGTGCAGAAGTATCCGGACATCCGTGAGTCACCCGGTGGCGCCCCCGAACAGCCGTACGACGCTGCCGGCTGGACGCTGCCGCTCGCGATGGGCGTCGATACGGTGACGCTCACCACACCGATGACCGACGAGCTGAAGAAGGCGCTGAAGCCACTGGGGACGCCCATGGCCGCCAACGCGCCCCCCAAGACGTACGAGTCCCTCAACGGCCCGGATGTCGCGCCGTTCGACATCGCACCTGGCCTCGGCTTCGATTCCCACTCGGTGGCCTCGGCCATTGTCCCCCCGGCGGCAAGTGTCGCCCTGGCACCGGCGGTCAAGCCCAATGACCCGCCGAGTGCGTTCGTAATGATCAACCCGGTTGAAGTGAACGCGTTCCGCGTCATCAATCAGGTCTGGAAACTCGGCGGAACGGTGTCGTATCTGCCCGAGACCCAGGAGCGCGCCGCGCACTACGTGCTCGGCGGCATCGATGGCACGCGCATCGGCGACCTGTTGCGGCGCTACTACGTCAATGGGGTGCATCTGCGACGCTCTGATGTACCGACCGACACACTCCGCAAGCCGCGCGTCGCCCTGTTCCGTCCGCTCGCGAGCATGGACGAGGGCTGGACGCGTTGGGTGCTCGAACGTTTCGACTTTGAATTCAGCAGCCTCACCTCAGAGGAGCTGACACAGGCCCCTCTGCGCGACCGCTTCGACTCGATCGTCATCACCGACGAACCACGCGGTCCACTCGCCGGTGCCGGGCGTGGCGGCCGTGCGGGTTCGGCAGGCTCACCGCAAGGCGGGCCTGCGCCGGGTCTTCCGCCTGAAGATGCGGCGCGTGTGAAGGCGCTCGACGACTTCGTGCGTGCAGGCGGCACACTGGTCGCGCTCAATCGCAGCACGGCGTTTGCGATCGAGCACCTGAAATTGCCCGTGCGCAACGCGCTGCAGGGCCTCACGCGGTCCGAGTTCTTTGCGGGGGGCTCGTTGCTCACCGTCGACGTCGATACCACGCAGCCGGTGATGGCCGGCTTCGCGCCGACCGGACACGTGTTCTTCAACAGCAGCCCGGCATTTGAAACCACTGACGGCTTCAAGGGCACCGTGCTCGCGAAGTACGGCGCTGAAGGCGCCATTCTCGCGTCGGGCTACCTGCTCGGCGAATCCCACCTGCGCGGCAAAGCCGCTGCGCTCGAAGTGCAGCACGGCAACGGCAAGGTCGTGCTCATCGGCTTCCGTCCCCAGTGGCGCGGCCAGACCTTCGGCACGTTCAAGGTGCTGTTCAACGCAGTAATGCGGTAAACGCTCTATTCGATCGGAAAGATATCGCTGACGTCGTCAGCGGGGCGCGGAATGACGTGGACGCCGACCAGTTCGCCGACCTTGCGGGCGGCGGCGGCACCGGCGTCGGTGGCGGCCTTCACGGACGCGACGTCGCCGCGCACGATGGCGGTCACCAGCCCCGCGTCCACCTTCTGATACCCGACAAACGTCACGTTGGCGGTCTTGAGCATCGCGTCGGCGGCCGCGAT
>CAYZLT010000019.1:9785-21847 GCA_964479175.1 uncultured Solibacteraceae bacterium
CGAGCCCACGCGTTTCGACCATGCCAAGTGCATCACCGGACGGAGGAGGTTTCGGGGTCATCGCGGCTGCCACTCTACCAGATTCGCCCGCGGGCAGCGACGACCAGCGGCTCCATCGCCCCGTCATCGCCCGCCAGCACCAGCGAATCCATGAGGTTGGTGACGGTGCAGGAATGGTTCGGGAGCACCCGGACCCGGTCGCCCGGGCGCAGGGGAGAGTCCACCGGCACCCGGCAGGTGGCGTGCTCTTCGGAGAGGCGTTCGATCACGATGGCCGTGTCCGGGACGTCTGCGTTGGCCGAAAGGAACACGAGACCGTGACCGGGCGCATCGGCAAAACCGCGGGCGCCGTCGTTGGTCAGCGTCTTGCTCCCGCAGTCGAGAATGACACGGTCGGGTGCCGGGCGGCTCACCACCGACGCCACCACAAACATCGCGCAGTCGGCGATCGTTGCCGACCCAAGACCCACCTGCGTGCGGTCATAAAACACGTAATTGCCCGGGCGCATCTCGGTGATGCCGCGCTGGGTTGGTGCAAACGACGCCGTCGGCGTGGACCCCACGCTGATCTCGTCCACCTGCACACCGGCTGCGCGCAGGTTGCCGGCCAGGCCGATCATGATCGCGGTTTCGGTCGCGGCCACGGCGGCCAGTTCATCGGGCGATGCTGCGTGGTAGGCGTGACCGGCGTGACTCAAAATGCCCCTGAACGTGAGGCCCGGCAGTGCCGCGATACGGGCGATGCACTCGACCAAATCGGGAGTGGCTGGGTCCATCCCACACCGGTGAAAGCCGACGTCAATCTTTACCAGCACGTTGAGCTGCTTGCCTGCGCGCTCCATCACTGATGACCAATCCCGGGCGACGTCCTCGTCGTCAACGATGATCGACAGCGCCACCCGGTCCATGAGCGCGATGGCCCGGTCGGCGTTGGAGGGGTTGACCGGATACGGGAGCCGAATGTCGGTAATGCCGTGATCAGCGAACACCTCGGCCTCGCCCAATTTGGCGCAACAGATGCCCACCGCGCCTGCTTCCAGCTGCATCCGCGCGATGACAGGGCTCTTGTGGGTCTTTGAGTGCGGCCGGAGCCGGACCCCGGCATGGGTGGCCAGCGCCTGCATCCGCAGGATGTTGGCCTTGAGACGCGACGCGGAAACGACTGGATAGGGTGTGCGGGGAGTCATTGGTGTGCTCATTATGTCCTTGGAGCCGTCGGGCTGAAGCCCAGCTGCTCCGAAGACGAGGCCGGCTGCTACAATTTGGGTTTGGGGGTAATGGGAATGCGACAGTTTGTGGGACGACGAGTGATGAGCGGGGCACTCGCGGCCGCCTTGGCGGTGACGCTGGTGCAGGTGGCGGGCGCGCAGCAGAAGTTTGAACCGCGGTCCGGCCAGGCCGGCAAGGACGTGGTCTGGGTGCCGACGCCCCAGGAGACCGTTGAGCTCATGCTCAACATGGCCAAGCTCACCAAAGAAGACTTTCACATGGACCTCGGGTCCGGTGACGGCCGCACGGTCATCACGGCCGCCAAACGTGGTGCGCGCGCACTCGGCATCGAATACAACCCGGACATGGTGGCGTTGTCGATCGAAAACGCCAAGGCCGCCGGCGTGACCGACCGCGTCGAGTTCATCCAGGCCGACCTCTTCAAGACCGACTTCTCGAAGGCCAACGTGCTCACGTTGTTCCTGCTGCCCGACATCAACCTCCGCATCCGGCCGCAAATTCTCGACATGCGTCCCGGCACACGCGTCGTCTCCAACACCTTCATGATGGGATCGGGAGACGATGAGTGGGTGCCCGACGAGACGCGCCGTGTGACCGAGGACTGCGTATCCTGGTGCACCGCGCACCTGTGGATCGTGCCCGCCAAGGTGAACGGGAAGTGGACGATGGGTGGGGCGGCGCTGACGCTGAACCAGAATTTCCAGGCCGTCACCGGCACGATGGGCGCGGCGGCGATTTCCGACGGCAAGCTCAACGGAACTTCGATCACCTTCATCGCCGACGGCACGACCTACTCGGGCACGGTCTCCGCCGACGGCAAGACGATCAAGGGTTCGAACTGGTCAGCGACCAGGTAGCGACGAGGACGTCGGGTGCCTTTTTTGGCTCTAAGCGATAGCAAAAAAAGGCACCCGACGTCTTACACAATCGTCAGATCACTCCAAGCGTTCTTCCCACGGTATACCCCGGGAAGACCTGGCTGGTGTCCGTGGCCCCGAGGTGGCCGCGCAGGGCTTGCGAGAAGACGTCGCGGAAGTCGGTCGTGATCGCCAGGTCGCGGCCTTCGTACCGCTGCTCACGTTCGAGCCCGGGCCACGTGCCGTAGATCTTGCCGCCTTTCACGTTTCCGCCCAGCAGCAACATCGCATTGCCGTGACCGTGGTCGGTGCCGCGCGCGCCGTTTTCCGCCACCGTCCGCCCAAACTCCGACATCGTCAACACCACCACATCGGCCATGCCGTCGCCGAGATCCCTGGCGAAGGCGGCGATGCCACCAGCGAAGTCGTCGAGGCGGTTGGCGATCTGCGGTCCTTCGTTCGCGTGGTGATCCCAGTTGCCCGATTCGGCGAACGCGACCTCCAGGCCCATGTTGGCGCGGATGAGCTGCGCGATTTGCTTGAGCGCCTGACCGTACCCGCTGTTGGGATACACAGCCCCGTTCTGGGGTGTGTACTTTGCGATGTCCACCGACTGCAGCTGCTTGACCGCGTCGAAGGCGTCCTTGCCTGTCGGGCGGAGCATCGCGTCGGCGGCGGCCGCGTACTGCGCTTCAAATGACGCCTGCATCATCTCGCCGGACTCACCAGCGCGAACGCCGAATCGTCCGAGTTGGTCGATCGCCAGTGCCGGCGCCTTGCCCTGGAGCGCACGCGGCAGCTGTTGCGTGAGCGAGACCGCACGGAAGGCGCTGGCCTGTTCGTGTTCCTTCGCGTGCAGGTAGCGGTTCAGCCACCCATCACGTGTGCTCTTTGTGCCGGGCGTGCCGCTTTCCATGTAGTCCTGCGCGTCAAAATGTGAGCGCGTGGGATCGTGCGAGCCGGTCGCATTGACGATCGCGAGCTCGCCACGCGTGAAGTACTGGTGCAGCGGTGCCATGCGCGGGTGCAGACCGAAGAAGCCATCGAGGTCGAGTGCACCATTGGGCTGACCCGGCTGCGGCACAGCGATCGACGGGCGTGCCTGGTAATACGCCTTTTCGCCGAAGGGCACGATCATGTTGAGCCCGTCCACGGCGCCACGCTGGAAGATCGTCACCAGCACCTTGCGTTTCGTCTGTGCGGCCTGCGCGGCGCGTTCGAAAAACGCCGGGGCAAAGCCCAGGCTGAGCATCGCCATGCTGCCGTTTTTGAGGAAAATTCGTCGAGTCAACATGATGGACTCCTATCGCTTCTGAAATTCCGGTGAACCGAGCGTCAGCGCAATGAGGTATTGCGGAGACTCGGCTTTGGACAACGTGTCCCTGGTGATCGATGAGATCGGCAATGCGACCAGTTTCGAGACGAGCGCGTCGCGTGTGGCCTCGCTCGTGTCAGGCGCCAGTTGGCGCACGTTGATACGCACGCCGCGGAATCGTCCACCGGCCAGCTCAATCGCGAAGTTCAGACGTTTGAGCAGCGCGCCCGTGTTCACCCAGTCTTCCGCCGTGTCGCCCCAGCCGGTCGGTGGTTGCGCGCCGTAGAGCGGCATGCCCTGGTCGCGCAGGGCCTGCACAAGCGGCTGAACCACGGTCACGTTCGCACCGGACGCGCGCACAGCCGACGCCACAAACTCAAGCGGTGTCTTCACCTTGGCGCGGCGCGCCTCGGCGGAGAAAAATTCTGGTGAGGTCACGATCGCACGTGTCACCTCACGCAGGTCTCCCTTCGAGCTGAGGAACACCTTCGCCGCGCGGTCCACCACCGAGGCGGGCGGTTCGTCCGAGACAAATCGCCGAGCGAGTTTGGTCGCGATGAACGTCGCGGTGGAGGGGTGATTCGCGAGCAGGTCGAGCACCGCCTCGCCGTCCTTCTTGCCGCCGCCCGTGATCTTTGTGCCCATAACGACCTTGGCGTCGTTGTCATGCATCTGCGCATTGAACTGGAACGTCCCGCCATCGCGTGGCCGATCAATCGTCCACCCGGTGAATGCCCGTGCCACCGCGACGACATCGGCCTGCGTGTACCCGGCGTCCACACCGATGGTGTGCAGTTCCATCAGCTCGCGCGCATAGTTTTCGTTCAGGCCACGGTTGCGCGCCTGCATCAGGCGTTGTTCCTGTTGTTCCTGCTGTTGTTCGGTCTGTGTGCGGCCGGCAGCCATGCCTCGACCACGGCCCCCGGCGATCGCCGGTCGGGCACGTGCCTGCTCCAGGCGCTCCTGCTGCCCGTCGGCCTGCTTCTGCGCGGACTTGGGATCCACGTTCTGGAAGTTGTCGAGATAAAACAACATCGCTGGACTCTCGGCCACCGCACCGAGCATGTCGCGGAAGTTGCCGAGCACGTGCGGCCGGATGGCCTCACGTTCGTACTCCGTCAGATACACACGCACCTGACCCTTGCCGGCGAACACGTTGAAGTGATTGAACCAGAAGTCCACCAGCGTCTCTTCGAGCTGATGCTCCGAGGTGATCGCGCGCACCAGGCGCGCCTGCATGAGATCCTGCAGAATCTGCTGTTCCTTCTGTCGTGCCGCCTGCAGCTCGGGCGAGGCCTGCTCACGGGCGGGGCGCCCCGGCTGGCCAGGCTGGCCCATCATCATGGTGTCGCCGGTCATCGTTGCAGGGGTCGGTGGCGTCGCCGGCTGCCCTGCGCGACCTTCGGCCCGCTGCTCGGCCCGTCGAATTGCCTCGGCCGGTCCGTAGTAGTCACGCGCAATCTCCCGGGTGGAGAGCCCGATCGTCGGGAACGCCGTCAGACGCTGCGCCAGCGTCGTGTCCGGCAAACGCTCGGGATGCAGCTGCTGCTCGATATAGGCGGCTACCCCTATCTGACTCACCCGGTCGACATCCCCAGGACGGGGTCCATAGCCGAGGCGGTTGAGCACGTGCACCACCGTATCGGTGTCAGCGGCCGGAGCCGACTGCCCCGCCAGTGGAACGGCGACGCCAAGGCCCACCGCCACCACAGCTGCGACCAGACGCCCAGGGGAAAAGAAGTTGGCTTTCATGATCGGTTGGACCGGAATGGTCCAGGGATAGTTAAAGTTGCAATGAGGCAATGAGGCAATGATGGAGATACTTGGAGGGGCCCTTCTGGACCAGGTTCTGGACGATACCTACCCCCCGTGGGGCGAGGGACTCACCCGACGGGCCTACGGGCAGTGGAATGCGGCCCAGACGAAGACCGCCTGGGGGCGGGAGCACCTCCACAGGGTCGGACTGATTGAGGGCGACGACGTTCTGGTCTCCGCCAAGCGGTACCTCTTTGACGGTCTAGTCGAGGGGCGTCCGGAGAAAGTGCTCGGCATCGGCGCGGTCTTCACCCCGGAACGTCGTCGGGGCCGGCAACTGGCACCGCAGTTGATCGAGGCGATGCTTGCCGACGGCCAGGCCCGCGGATGCACGATCGCGGTCCTGTTCTCCGAGATCGGCGCGTCGTATTACGAACGCCTCGGCTTTACCGCCATTCCCAGAACACTTGTCACCATCGACATCCCCCGAACGCGTCGGGGCGCACCTGGCACGATGGTGCGCGCCGTGACACCCGCAGACCTGCCGCAGATCGCCAGCATCTCGATGGCGTACGCGAAAGACGCCGGCGTCGCCCTCGACCGCACGCCGGAGTTCATCGAGTTCAGCCTCACGCGACGCCGACTCCGTGCCGGCCTTGGCCCCTCTGGTCTGCGCACGCTCGAAGTCTTTGTCGCTGAAGAAGGCTACCGCGCTGCCGCCTACATCGTCGTCAGCCGCGGACCGGAGGGTGTCGTGCTCGAAGAGTGTGGGGATCGCGATCCGCGCGGGTCACGCATCGGGGCGATGCTCGAAGCGTTGGTCGAACGTGACCCCTCCAGCCCCGATCGCACGCTGCGCGCGTGGCTGCCACCTGGCCTCCACCCACCCCAGGTGCAACTGGTCAACGCCGCCCCAGCGCCAGAAGTGATGATGGTCCGTTCACTTTCTTGTACCCCACTGACCCATAGTGTCTGGTGGTCCACTGACATTTTCTAAATCGGATGTAACTATTCGGCGTGACCTGTGTCTAACTGTGTGAGATGGCAACTGAGAGACGTCGAGTGTTCAGCATCGGGGCATGGGCTCCAGGGCTTCGTACAATGATCAACAGCTCCGTTGGTCCCTGCGGGTGCCTGGTCGGCGTATATCAGGCGTGGGGTGGCAACACGATGTCGGTGATCGATCTGCCGCACGCCCATTGCGCGCACCGTCATCGTCAAGGTGATGTGGTGACTGAGGTCGCCGAGATCTCAGGCGCGACGACGCCGGCCGAGCGCCACTGAGATCGCGCGCGCGGCATTCAGGCCGGACTGACCTGTGAGTCCGCCGCCTGGATGGGAGCCGGCCCCGGCGAGGAAAAGCCCACTGAGCGGGGATCCGTAATGATGCGCCCAGCCCAGGAGCGGTCGACTGATCCACCACTGATCCAGTGCGCCTTCCCCGTGGAAAATGTGACCACCGCTGTATCCCCAGCCTTGTTCCAAGTCGTACGGGGTCAGCACTTCACGTTCAACGATCAGCGAGTCCAGGTTCGGCGCATGTGGACGCAACACATCGAGCGCGCGCGACAGGAGTCCCTCGTGCGAGACCGAGTCGCTGTGCGGCACATAGTGCACGTACAGCGACATCACGTGCTGGCCCGGAGGCGCGAGGTCGCTGTCGTTCGCGGTCGGAATGGACGCTTCAATCCACGGATGCTCAGACATGCGTCCGTACTTCACGGCGTCATACGCGCGTTCGAGGTAGTCGATGGTCGGCGCAAACAGGAGGCGGCCGCGCAACGGCACGTCGTCTCCCAGCAGTGCCGGGAACACTGGTCCGCCGCTGAGTGAGAGGTTGATCTTCGCCAGCACACCACGGGCACGAATCTGCTGCACACGCTGACGGAACGTCGGAGGCAGGGCCCCTGGATCCACGAGCGATAGATACAGCTGCTTTGGGTCGATGGCACCGACGACCGCATGCGCGGGAAGTTCTTCGCCGGACTCGAGCATGACGCCGACGGCGGCATCACCTCGCGTCAGGATCTGCTCCACACGTGCACCCGTGCGAATGGTGACGCCGGCGGCACTCGCGATTGACGCGAGTGCGGTCGTCAACGCACCGGGGCCTCCCTTGACCGTGACGCCGCCGCCAACAGGCATCGGGTCTTCGGCCATGCGCTGCAGCAACAGGGCGCCGGTGCCGGCCGACCACGGACCCATCTGATGTCCAAACACCGCGCGTGAGGCGATGGCGGCCTGCATCAGGTCCGTCTCGAACCACTCGGACACCAGGTCTGCGACCGCGATCGGGACGTATCGGCCCAAACGCGCCAGGTCGCGACGACCGAGGGCCCGTGCGCGACGACCGACCTGCAACATGCGCCACGCGTCGCCCGCGCCTGGCTCGTCGATCGATGGCGCCGGATGTTGATTGATCGCATCCAGCACCCCTGCCAGCTTCTGCATTGTCTGCACAAACGGCTGCCAGTTCGCCGCATCGCGCGCCGACACACCACCGATCGAGGCGGCGGTCAGGACGTGATCGCGATGGAACGTGATCGCGTGACCGTCGCTGCCAAAAGTCGTCAGCACCGGGTCCGGCGTGATGAACTCGACGCCCGCCCGATCAAGGCGAAGCGCGCGCACCACATCCGCGCTGATCGGCCCAAGCGAGTGGCTGAGCGTTGGTGTCTTGAACCCACGTGCGGACGTGGTGGTGACCGCCGCACCGCCCACCTGGTCGTGACGTTCAAGGAGTAGAACAGAAAACTTCTTCTGCGCGAGCCAGGTCGCCGCGACAAGTCCGTTGAGTCCGCCGCCGATGATGATGACGTCGGTCACGACCTCACCGCCCCTTCATCGCCACAAACGCGGCGTTGCGGCCGGGCGCGCCCATGATGCCGCCACCCGGATGAGTGGCCGACCCACACATGTAGAGGCCTTTGACCGGTGTGCGATAGTCCGCCCAGCCAGGCGCGGGGCGCAGGAAAAAGAGCTGTTCGAGTGTGAGCTCACCCTGGAAGATGTTGCCTTCCGACAGGCCAAACGTGCGCTCGATGTCGAGCGGCGTCAGCACCTGCCGATGCAGGATGTGGTCTCGGATGTTCGGCGCGTGTTCGGCGATCGCGTTGATCACCGCATCGCCAAACGCCTCCCGATGGTCATCCCAATCGGCCGGCGTCCCATCGTCATTTCGCAAATCGTACGGCGCGTATTGCACAAAACACGACATGACGTGTTTGCCAGGAGGTGCGACGGAGGGGTCGGTGAGGCTCGGGATCACGATGTCGATGTACGGCTTCTTCGAAAACTGTCCGTACTTCGCGTCGTCGTACGCACGTTCCATGTAGTCGATGGAGGGCGAGATCGAGATGGCACCGCGCAGGTGCGGCCCGACGCCCTTCATCGCCGTAAAGTCCGGGAGGCCGTCGAGTGCGATGTTCACCTTTCCGGAAGACCCGCGGAATTTGTACCGACGGATATCCTCGACGAAATCATCGGGCAGGTGTGCCTCGCCGACCATCTTCTGGAACGTCTGGCGCGGATCCACGCTCGACAACACGGTGTTGGCGAGGATGTAGTCGCCGTTTTCGAGCACCACGCCGGAGGCGCGGCCATTGGACACCATGATCTTGCTGACGGGGCAGTCGAGACGAATTTCGGCACCGCCTGCGCGCGCGGCCGACGCGATTGATTCGGACACCATGCCCGTGCCGCCACGAGACAGGCCCCACGAGCGGAACGCACCGTCAATCTCACCCATGTAGTGGTGGAGCAGTACGTAGGCGGTTCCTGGCGACTTGACGCCGAGGAACGTGCCGATGATGCCCGACGCGGACATCGTCGCCTTGAGCACGTCGGTCTCGAACCATTGGTCCAGAAAGTCCACCGCGCTCATCGTCAGGAGCTGCAGCTGGTTGTAGCGATCGTGATCGGGGAGCTTGCGAAAGCGGTTGGCTATGTCGGCGAGCGGCTTGAGGTCCTTGAGCTTCAGTGAAAACGGATCGGGCGGCGTCATCCCGAGGATGGGTTTGGCGAACCGGCCCATCTCCACCATCGCACGGCCATATTCGTCGTAGGCCTCCGCGTCCACACGCGAGTGGCGCGAAATGTCGCGGAAGGTCTGTGCGTGATCGTTGGTGCGCCACAAGTAGTCGCCGCTGGGCATCGGCGTAAACGTGCCATCGAGCGGCAAGATCTCGAGTCCGTGTCTGGCCAGCTCCAGTTCCCGGATAATCTCCGGCCGCAGCAGCGAGACCACGTAGGAGCAGACCGAATACTTGAATCCGGGGTAAATCTCCTCAGTGACCGCGGCGCCTCCAACCAGATGGCGGCGCTCCAGGACGACGACCTTGCGCCCGGCCCGGGCGAGGTAGGCGGCGGCGGTCAGTCCATTGTGTCCGGCGCCAATGACGATGGCGTCGTATTGCTGCGGCATGCACGGACATTCTAGTGGTCCAGGGTCCTGGGGTCCAAGGTCTTCGAACTACTGTCTGGCGGACAATTGCTGACAAAAGGCCAGCAGGTCGGCGACATCGTGCTGGGCGACCGTGAAGACGCGGCGGAAATCAAGAACACCGTATTGGTGTGCGACGAGATTCCGCAATCCGGCTGCAGCCCTCAACCGATCGGCAAGTTCGGTGTCAATGACACCCCGCGTGCCCAGTGTCTCAAAGACCTCGCCGTAGGTCTCCGGAACGACCACCCCATCGTCGGCCAACCAGTGTGCGGCCAAAGCAATGGATTCCTGCAACGCCAGGAACAGGTTAAAGGAGACAACTTCACGCGCCGTGCGGTCGGCGACGAAGGCATCGGCAGTGGCCGGCAGCACTTCGGCGATGCGAGACACGGCATCGCGGATGGCCGCGACCTTCCGAGCGAGCACTGCAGCGTCAACCACGGGCGGCCGCCGCAAGCACCCCGCGCGCCGTCAGGGTTTCGGTGGGTTTGAAATCCAGGTATTCGAGAATCGCCCGCGTCTTGCGATCGACCAGGGCGGTACGGTCGCGTTCAAGAACAGTGGTGCCATGACGAAAGATGCGGTACGCCAAGGCTGGCGTGGCTTCATCGAGCAGAACGAGATCAACGACGCGCCCGGCCGCTGCTTCGAGATCCGAACAGAGTGTGCCCAGGTCCAGTGGGGTCAACATGACTCCCGGCATCAGGCCCACGGCCACATCGAGGTCGCTGTTCGCGTGCGCCGACCCTCGTGCCGCCGACCCAAACACCAAGGCGTACGCCACCCGGCCGTCAAGTGTGAGCACATCCCGGAGGGCGTCCATGTGCTGACTATAGCAGCGCCACACGGTCTTCGGAACCTGTCACACACCGCTGTCGCTGGTCGACAGTGACAAACACGGCTATGCGATCCTCAAAGAGGTGTCGGAACGGACGCAGGGTGGCGTCGAACTCAGCACCGGCACGTTGCACGGGATCCTCAAGCGGTTGTTGGCCGACGACTGGATTCGGGAATCCGCCGGCGGCACAACCGAGCGCCGCACGGCGTACCGACTGACCCTCTGTGGTCGCAAGGTTGCGCTGGCGGAGGCCGAGCGGCTGCGGGACCTGGTGCTCACCGCGCAGTCAAAGAAGTTACTCGGACGAACGGGGATCTGACCCATGGCCGCCCGCCAATGCACGAACGTGTCTACCGCGCGTTGCTTCGGCTGCTGCCGTCTGCGTTCCGACATGAATTCGGTGCGTCGATGGCCGAAGACTTTAGCGACCAGCGCGGCGATGCCGCGGCACGTGGCGGCAGTCGTGTTCGTGCACTTTGGATGACCACCACTGGCGGAGTGATGCGGCTGGCAACCCGTGAACACTTGGGAGCGATTCGACGCGACGTTCGACACGCGGTACGCCTGTTTTCGTCGTCGGCCGGCGTTTGCTGCAGATTGATGTACCAACCGTCGTTGACTCAGGGGCCGACGATGTTATTGTCGGGGCTGGAGTGGGAGCGATGTCGGATCAACAGCTTGAACAAATTCTGACTCGTCTTGGCGGGTTGGAGGGCACCACTGGGGGCGTGGTACGTGACGTGGCTGTCCTCAAGACCGACGTGGCTGTCCTCAAGACCGACGTGGCTGTCCTCAAGACCGACGTGGCTGTCCTCAAGACCGACGTGAAAGACCTCCGACGGCATATGGGGGTCCTGCATGAAGAGGTGTTGGATCGCATCAAGGGAATTGGTGAGGACGACAGCCTGCGGCGGGAAATGCGGGCAGGATTTGCGGAACTGCAGGAGCTATTCCGAGACCATGCAATCCCTGGTGACGCATTTGACAAACAGTGCGCCATGACCCTCAGCGGCCACGAGCGGCGACTTAAGACGCTCGAACAAGCCAAGAAGGGCTGACAGGGTCACTACTCAACCTTCAGCGCGACCGTTGGCTGGAGGCGGAGGGCTCTCCGTGCCGGCACGGTCGAGGCAATGGCCATGAGCAACACAGTGCCCGCTGCTGTCACAACAGTGGCGACCCACGACTCAGCCTCTACGCCGTAGACCAGCGACGTCATCGCGCCCGAGAGCCACCGAGTAGCGAGCCCGCCGGCAACGACACCAGCAATGGCCGCCCAGCACACCTCGCGCAACACGAGCCATCGGATCTGATGGCCCTGAGCACCGATCGCCATTCGAATCGCAATCTCTCTCGTACGACCGGCGACGGTGAACATGACGACGCTGATGATGCCCGCGACCGCCACGCTCAGGGAGGCAACCGCGAACAGCGTCAGCATCAGCGTGGCAAACGACCGGTCACGGACAGAGTTGGACAGACGTGCACCGACCGTCGAATATTCGCGGATCGCCATCTTGGGATTGACTGACGTCAGAGCACGGCGAACCGGTTCGCGCAACGCATCCGAACTGCCATCACTCCGGATCAGAAAGGACAGTCCTCCTGACGCCGACCGAGGAT
>CAYZLT010000020.1:0-21698 GCA_964479175.1 uncultured Solibacteraceae bacterium
AGATCAAGGGTGAGACGGTCCGGATCGAGATCCGCAAACACCGGCGTCGGCACCGGCACGGACGCGATTGCGCTGGCGCTTCGGGCGCTCAACATCGGTCCAGGCGACGAGGTGATCACGTCTCCCTTGTCGGCCGCCTACTCCGCGCTCGCCATCATGATGGCCGGTGCGACGCCGGTGTTTGCGGATCTCGATCCGGACCGTCTCACCCTTGATCCTGCGCGCGTCGAAGCGGCCATCACCCCGCGCACGGCAGCCATTCTCCCCGTGCACCTGTACGGGCAGCCGGCCGACATGGTGGCCATTGAGGCCATCGCGCGCCACCACAATCTCATCCTCGTCGAGGACGCCTGTCAGGCACATCTGGCGACGTCCACGGGTCGCCCCATCGGCACAATCGGCGCGGCGGGTGCCTTCAGCTTCTACCCGACAAAAAATCTCGGGGCCCTGGGCGATGCCGGCGCCATCATCACCAGCGATGCGGCGATCGCCGAACGCCTCAAGCGTCTGCGCAACGGAGGCCAGACCAATCGATACCACCATCTTGAGTTTGGTGTGAACACACGCCTCGACGAGATGCAGGCGGCGGTCCTGCGTGCCCGGCTGCCGCGCCTGGCCGGATGGACCGCTCGGCGCCGCGCGCTGGCGGCGCGGTATCGTGCCGCGTTGCAGGGCGCGCCACTCACCGTGCCCGCCGAATACGACAAGGGGCACGTGTATCACCTATTCCCGGTGTTGTCGGACCAGCGCGAGCGCTTCCAGGCGCACCTCAAGGCGTCGGGCATCGAAACACTGGTCCACTATCCCGTGGCCATTCCGACGCAACCGGCACTCGCGGCGATTGCGACCGCTCCCTGTCCCATCGCCGAACGTGTGTGCGACGAGGTCTTCTCGCTTCCACTGCATCCGGGACTCTCAGATGCTGATGTCGACACGATCGCGGCGGCGGTCCACGCCTTCCCACGGTGATGTTCGAGATCATCGGGGCGGCGCTGTTTCTCGGCTATCTGCCAGGCGCGCTCTTCTTCCGTCTCCCCGGAAGGCATCGGGATTCCCGGGCCGCTCTCGATGCCGAGGAACGCGTGTTCTGGCACGTGGTCCTGAGCGTGTCGTGGTCACTGACCGTGGTGCTCGGACTCGCGGCACTGGATCTCTATCGCTTTGACCGATTGGTGGGGATCACCGCTGGCCTCGTGTTCGGCCTGCTCGTGATCGGGCGAGGCCACCTGCGCTATCGCGCCAGCGCTGCGCGCGTCACCTGGACGGCCGTGCTGCCGATCGTACTCATCGGTCTTTCGCTGTGGCGCTTTTTCCCAGTGTCGGAATACATCATCGGCGGGCGCGATCCCGGCGTGTTGATCAACGAGGGCGTCCAGATCGCGCAGCGCGGATCGATCGTCATCCGGGATCGCGAGGTCTCAGGCCTTCCAGCGTTTGCCCGCCCGCTCTTTTTTCCGCGGTACCCCGTCGACGAGTACGAGAGCCTGCGCTTCATGGGCATGATGGTGCGCGACACCGGTGCGGGCACCGTCATCGGCCAATTTCCCCACTTGTACCCCGCGTCGATCGCGATCGGATACGGGATGGCGGGTCTCACCGGCGCGCGTGAGGCCGTGGCGTGGTGGGCGATCCTCGGCGTGCTGGCGGTCTACTTCGCGGGGGCACGATGGATCGGCCGTGGCCCCGCCTTTGCGGCGGCCGTCCTGCTGCTTCTGCACGTCATCCAGGTCTGGTTCTCGCGGTACCCGAACTCCGACATGGTGATGCAGGCCGGCGTGTTTGCCGCGGTGCTTGCGTTTGCGCGCGCCCATCAGGACGATGACGCCTTTTTTGGCCCCGTGGCCGCGTGGATCCTGGGGCTCCAACTGTTTTCGCGCGTGGAGGCCCTGCTGGCCATCCTCGTCTGCGGCAGCGTCGTGGTGCTGCACTGGGCCGTCACTCCAGGTGCCAGACTCCGATGGCGATTCCTCGCGCCGATGGGCCTCTTCACGATCGTCGGACTGCTGTATTTGATCGGACCCATGGCCGCGTACTTCTGGCGCGCCGCCGTCTTCCTCGAAAATCTCCCGCTGATCGCCGTTGTGCCGGCCCTTGCAGCCGGAGCGCTGCTGTTGGGACTCGCGGTGTGGTTGCGTGCACGCACGAATACGGTGGTCGCACGTTGGCTGCCGTTCGTCCTCGTCACGACGCTGGTCGGACTCGGGCTCTATGCGTTTTTCCTGCGTGAGCCCGGCGGCAAATTGGTTGCCGCCGACGCGTACGCTCTGAAGGACTTTGTCGGGCTGTATCTCTGGTGGCCGATGTTCGCGCTGACGATGGCCGGATTGGTCCTGGTCGCCCGTCGTGACTTCTGGCGCGATCCGGCGTTTGTCCTGATCTTCGCGGCGTACTCCCTGTTCCTGCTCTACAAACTGAAGATCGTCCCGGAGCACTTCTGGCTGGCACGCCGGTTCCTGCCGGTCATTCTTCCCGGCGCGCTCATGTTGGGATGCGCCGCAGCATTGGGATCGATGCGGGGGCCGTGGGGCATTCCATCGATCGTGCGGTCGACGGCCGGTGCGGTGGTGCTGCTGGTCGTCGCGCAACACTACATCGTCGCCAGTGCTCCCGTGATCCCGCACGTCGAGTACCGCAACATCATTGCCTACGTGGAGAAGTTGTCCACGGTCATCGGTCCACGCGATCTCGCGATCCTTGAAGCCAGGGACGCCGGCTCGGACATCCACGTGTTGGGCCTGCCCCTCGCCTACATCTATGCCAGGCCCGTGCTCGTGCTCGCCTCGGTGAAACCCGATGCCGTGTTATTCAGCGGGTTCCTGGCCGACGCGCTGACGCGGTACGAGCGCGTGTTGTATGTGGGGACGGGCGGCACGTCGCTGCTCTCCCGCCAGATCTCGGCGACCGCACTGTCGAGCGACCGGGTCCAGGTGGATGAGTTCGAGGTCACCACCGATCGCCTGCCAACCACCATCCGGCGCAAGGAGTTCGACTACGGCATTTACGCGCTGACCCTTGGCGAGTCCGCCGGTGGTCCGTTCACACTCGACATCGGGGACCGCGACGATCTCCATCTGGTGCGATTTCACGCCAAGGAACCTACTGAAGGACGGATGATCCGCTGGACGCAGGATGCGTCCGAAATCTCCGTGACAGGCATGACCGGCGCCGAGCGCGAGGTGCTTCTGACGATGAGTGATGGCGGACGACCGGCGGGGGCCACGGCCGCCCGCGTCGAGGTGCTCTTCAACGGCACCCGCCTGGGCACCGCCGAGGTCGTCCCGGGATTCCACGACTACCGCTTCACGGTGTCGGCGGCGCTTGCCGAGGCCGCGTCGGCGACGGACGCCCCGGCGGTCCTCCGTCTGGTCTCAACCGTCTGGTCGCCACGCGCTCTCCTGACTGTGGACGACGGCCGCGAACTTGGGGTCATGTTGGACAAAGTGACGGTGCGGTAGTTGATGTTTGACCACCTGCAGATCTACGCTCCGCGCGAACGGGCGCTGGTGGGTGTCGCCGACGTCGCGTTGACACCACTCCGGTGGTTTCCGCGCACCGCGGCGGCCACCCCACCCACGCGTGTGCTGTTGCTGCGCCTGGAACGTATCGGCGATCTGCTGATGACACACGGGGCCATCACGTTGGCGCGGCGCCTCTGGCCAGACGCGACGATCGATCTCGCCGTCGGCAGCTGGAATGCGCCGCTCGCCCGGTTGATCCCCGAGGTCTCGCGTGTGGACGTCCTCGATGTGCCCTGGCTCGCGCGTGAAGGCCCGGGCCTGTCCTGGCCGGCACTCGTGTCACACGCGCGGAGCTGGCGTGCACGCCGCTACGATCTGGTCATCAACTTCGAGCCGGACATTCGCAGCAATTTTCTTGCGTGGCAGTCAGGAGCGATTCGCCGAGTGGGCTACTGGACCGGCGGCGGTGGCGCGTTTCTGACAGATGCCGTTGCGTACGACCCCCAGACACACGTGGCGACGAACGCACACCAGTTGCTGGCACGTGTGGACGCGCGTGCGGCCAGTCTTCCGGCTGTGCCACCGCGCCTGACGCTCGACGAGTCATCAGCAGCCGCCGCGACACGGGTCCTGGCCGGCGTACTGGAGTCACACCGGCTCGTGGGGCTGCACGTCAGTGGCGGTCGCGAGTCCAAACAATGGCACCTCTCCCGATTCGCCGAAGTGGGTCGCGTCCTTGCACAAGAACCGGACGTCACGATCGTGTTGACGGGCGGCTCGGGTGATCGCCCACTGGTGGATGCGGTGAAGTTGCACCTGGGCACCACACCGTTCGTTGATACCGCCGGCGCGCTCGATCTGCCGGGCTCGGCCGCGTTGCTCTCACGCCTCACGATGTTGATCACCGGCGATACAGGTCCGATGCATCTGGCGGCGTCGGTCGGCACGCCGGTGATCGCGTTGTTTGGGCCGTCGGACCCGCGACGGTATGGGCCGCTGGCCACGCATCAGCAGGTCCTGCGCGTGCAGCTGCCGTGCAGTCCCTGCGGGCAAGTGCGTCTTCCTCCCGAACGCTGCCGCGGACACGTGCCCGATTGCATGGACGGCATCACGGTGGACGCCGTCGTGGATGCCGCACAACGCTGGTTGCGCCATGGGGTGGATCGATGAGCGCGTCAGAACTCACGCTCACATCCGGCAGCGGCGAGACGCTGGTGCTGCCGTGGTCGACACTCGCCACAGCGGTTGTGCACGCCCAGGCGCGCGTCGAGTCCAACGCGTGGATCAAGCGCCTGCGCCTTGTGCCCTATGGCGACGTGCCGATGCGTGATCGGTTTACGTATCGCGGTGATTCGTTGTGGTGGTTCACCGAGTTGTATCTGCACAAGATGCGGCGCCTCGAGACGGCAGTTGTCACCGTGCTCGTGCTCGACGCCGTGCGGGCGCGGCACGCGCCCGCACGGCTCGCGCTGTCGGGCGCCGACGCCACGACTGCCGCCGCGGGCCGCGCCTGGGGCGCGGCCCGCGACGTCATCGTCGCCACCCCGGGCGCCCCGCCGCTGTCGCTGACCGACCGCCGCCGCGAAGCGGCGGCGGTCGGCTGGTCGGCGTACGCCGCGCGTCTGCTGCGGCGGCAATCGCGGCCGGCGCCGGCCGCGATTGCCGCCATCGTGCACACCGCGTTCTGGCGCGACCAGGACACCTACGTCGGGCCGGTGATCGAGGCGGTGACGCAGCGCGCCGGCCCCGGCGCGCTGCGTCTGGTCGGCGTCGGCCCGCGCCGGACATTTGCCGGCGCGACGGGCGCGACGGGCGAGGGGCCCGGCGGCGCCGGGCCCCTCGCCCGTCTCGAGACGATGACACCCCTGAGCGCCCTGCGCGGGGCGCTCGCGCTCTGGCGCGACCGCCACGCGCGTGCCGCCGACGTCACGCGCGGTGACGCGATTCGCGCCGCCGCGCGGGTGCACGACGTCGACCTGTGGCCCATCCTCGAACACCAACTGCGCGCCACTGCCCTCGTCCAGTGGACGTGGTCCGCGCGCACCATGGACGAACTCGGATCGGCACTCGACCACCTGCAGTCCCATACCGTCGTCACCTATGCCGAAGCTGGCGGCATCGGCCGCGCGATGGTGCTTGAGGCCAGACGCCGCGGCATCAGATCCATCGGGCTGCAGCACGGGTTCATCTACCGGCATTGGCTCAACTACCTGCACGAGCCCGACGAATTCGACGTCCACGGCGACGACCGCGGCTGTCCCATTCCCGACCTGACGTTGTTGTTTGACGGCTACGCCGAATCCCATTTGCGCACCGCCGGCCACTTTCCGGCCGGGAATCTGCTCGTGACAGGGAGTCCGCGACTGGATACGTTGGCGGCACGGCTCAGCGCCATGACACCTGAGGCGAGAATTGCCACGCGGGAGGCCGTGGGTGCCGTGCGACCGGAGCAAACAGTCGCCGTGCTCGCCGCCAAGTTCAGCGAGGTGCGCGACGACCTGCCCGCGCTGGTGGAGGCCGTGCGTGCCCAGCCCGACATCCATCTGGTCATCAAGGCCCACCCGGCCGAATCCGCCGACGTCTACACGCCCCTGGTCGACGGCATTTACAACATCACCGTGGCCGGCGCCGACCTCGATTTGGCCTCCCTGCTCGGCGCCGCGGACGTGATCGTCACCAAAAACTCCACCGTGGCCATCGATGGCCTGGTGCTCGGCATCCCAGCCGTGGTGATTGGGCTGCCCAACAACCTGAGCCCGTTTGTCGACGCGGGCGTCATGGTCGGGGCGCACGGGGACGTCGGGCAGGCCCTGCGGGCCGTCCTGTATGATCAAGAGGTTCGGGCCACCCTGAAGGACGCGACTGTCGCGTTCGTCGCGGCCCACGGTCTGCGTGCCTCAGGCACCGCCGCCACACGCGCGGCAGAGGTCATAGTGCGATGAAAGCGTTGTTAACAGGTGGTGCGGGGTTTGTCGGGTCTCACTTGACGGAGGCGCTGCTCGCGGCCGGCCACTGGGTCGAGGTGATCGACGACTTGTCCACCGGATCGATCGACAACATCACCCCGTTCATCGGTCACCCGCACTTCCGCCACACCATCGACACGGTCATGAACGAACGCCTGGTTGGAGAAATGGTCGACCGCGCCGACGTGGTGTATCACCTCGCGGCGGCCGTCGGTGTGAAGTTGATCGTGGAAGCGCCCGTGCGCACCATCGAGACCAACGTCCACGGCACCGAGGTCATCCTCAAACAGGCCGTGCGCGACCGCAAGCCGGTCGTCGTGTTTTCAACCTCCGAGGTCTACGGCAAGAGCACCGCCGTCCCCTTCACCGAAACCGCCGACCTCGTGATGGGTCCGACGAGCAAACATCGCTGGGCGTATGCCTGCAGCAAGGCGCTCGATGAGTTCCTCGCGCTGGCCTATTACAAAGAACGCCGGTTGCCCGTGATCATCGTTCGCCTCTTCAACACCGTGGGGCCCAGGCAGACCGGGCGATACGGCATGGTCATTCCGAACTTTGTGCGGCAGGCGCTGGCGCACGAGCCGATCACGGTGTTTGGCGACGGCACGCAGTCGCGGGCGTTTACGTATGTCGGCGATGTGGTGAGCGGACTGATGAAACTGGTCGACACCCCCGGCACCGTCGGTGAAGTGTTCAACATCGGCAACCACGAGGAGATTTCCATGATGGACCTGGCCCACAAGGTCAAGGCGCTCACGGGGTCGAGTTCGGAGATTGTGCTGATCCCGTATGACCAGGCGTATGAAGCCGGGTTTGAAGACATGCCGCGGCGGGTGCCGGACCTGCGAAAGATCGGCGCCGCCGTCGGGTACCATCCCACGGTGGGCCTTGAGGAAATTCTGACGCGCGTCATCGCGCACGAACGCGCGGCGGCGGCCCGAGGATAGAGGACAATAGAGACGTGTCAGGACTTTCCACCCGCGCCCGCAAACTTGCTGAACGTGCGCTCAAGCACAACGCAAAGACGGTCCGCAGCCTGATGCTCAAGACCGGCCGGACTCGTGCATCCAGCTGGCCCGACATCGTCCAGATCGAGAGCACGAACCTGTGCAACGCCAAGTGTGTGTTTTGTCCCCGCGACGAGATGCACCGGCGCCAGGGCGTGATGGACATGGACCTCTTCAAGAAGATTGTCGACGAGTGCGTGACGCTCGACATCACACATGTCCGTGTCCACAACTACGGCGAGCCGTTCCTGGATCGCGAGCTCGTGGAGAAGGTGCGGTACGCGAAGGAGTGCGGCATCAAGGAAGTCGGCATGATCAGCAACGGGTCGCTGATTACCGAGGAGATCGCGCAGGGCATGATCGACGCCGGTCTCGATGCCATCAACATCAGCGTCGACGCCGCGGGCAAAGAGGTTTTTGAGTCCACGCGCCTGAATCTCAATTATGACGATGTGATTCAGAACATCGAGACGTTGGTGCGCCTGCGAAAGGCGGCCGGAAAAATCCGGCCGAAGCTCATTCTTTCCTTTGTCCGGCAGAACAACTCGGTGGACGAACAGCAGTTCATCGACCATTGGCGCAAGGTCGCCGACAAAATTCACATCACGGATCTGCACAACTGGGCCGGCACGCTCAACGCCACATCGGACGTCAACTTCCCGTGTTACCGGATGTGGCAGACCTTTACCGTGTTGTGGGACGGCCGCGTGTCCCTGTGTTGTGCCGACTTTGATGGCCGGCACATCCTGGGCGACCTGCGGACCTCGTCTATCGCTGACATCTGGAACGGCCCGGCCTATCTGGACGTCCGGAAGCAGCACCTGGAGAGCGGCGGGCCGGAGATTTGCCGATCCTGTGACCTGCCCAAGAAAGACTCCCCCCTCTGGGTAACCAAGCTCCTCTGACCGGCGTCTAACCCCAAGGGGCGTATACTCGACGTGTCCCAGAGGAGTTTGACTATGACCCTACAGCGATTCAGCGTCGGCGTTGCCAGTGCCGTGTGCGCGTGGGTGCTCACCTCGGGCGCCCCAATGGCGGCACAAGCCCAAGCCCAGACCCGCAAGCTTGACGTGTCGTTCAACAACGGCAACGTCACGATCGTGGCCGAAAACGTCACCCTGCGCGAGATCATGGCCGAATGGGGCCGCAAGGGCGGCAGCCGGATTGTGAACGCCGACAAACTGGGCGGACCAGCGATTGCCTACCTCGAATTCAAGGACGAGCCTGAGGTCATCGTATTGCGCAGTCTGCTGCGTGACGTGCCCGGGTATGGCGCCGCGCCGCGCATTGCGCCGAGCGCTACCGCCTCATCCGTTGAAGCGGTCTTTATTCTGGCCAGTCGTTCGGTGCCCGTGTCCGTGGCCTCCGCAACGCCGTCAGCGGCGCAGCCGATCCAGAACAATCAGCCTCCGGAACCGCAGTTTCAGGGTCCACCGCAGCCCGAGCCACGGGTCATTCCCGGGTCTCCTGATGCGGAGCTCCCACCGGTACGCCCGGTCCCAGGTGAGCTGCCGCCGAGCACACCGGGAGGTACGCCCCCTACCAACAACCCAACGCTGAAGCCGGGCCCTGGCGGCACGGTGACGTCTACGATTCCCGGGGTGGTGATTCCCGGCGCGCCGGCGCCGACCGGGCCACCCACGCTGCCTGGGGGACGAGGCCGTGGCGGCGGCGGCGGCGGGCGATAACGCCCGGCCCGCCAAGGACAGGTACAATTGGAGGGCATGGATGCCCGCCCGACTGGTGAATACGCGATCCGTGGGGACTACCATCGTGAACCCTCGCCGGATTGGGAGTTTTATCCGACGTACCTCGCCAAACTCGAGTTTGTCCGAAAATATCTGACCGCGCTCCCGGGGGGCACGCGCGTGCTCGACGCTGGCTGTGGCGAAGGCGTGCTCGTCGAGGAGTTTCACGGCCGGCTCGCGATCGAGGGTGTGGACCCGAACTATTCCTCAGAGGTGGTGCGCCGTGGTTCCCTGACCGCGCTGCCCTACGAGGCTGCGGCCTTTGACCGGGCGACCTGCTTGGACGTGCTTGAGCACCTGACATTTTCCGAACAGCCTCAGGCGCTGGCTGAGTTGTTCCGCGTGATCCGGCCGGGTGGGGAACTACTCGTCTCGGTTCCGAATCTGGCGCACCTGCAGTCGCGGGTCCACTTTCTGCTGCTGGGACGCCTGATTCACACGGCAAGTCTTGAGAAACACCCCGGCGATCGCCCGGTCACCGAGTACCTGGATCTGGCGCGGCGCGCGGGATTTCGCCTCGTTGAACAGCGTGGTATTTTTCCGACCGTGCCTGTGCTCACCCGCCTCATACGGAAGCATCCCGCCCGGCTACGGCCACTGCACCGGGCACTCACCCGCGTCTTGCCCGTGCCGGGCTGGTGTTTCCTGAACCTGCTGCGCTTCGAGCGCCCCTAGCGCGCATCGCCTGTGCGGAAACCGCTTGGAGCGCTCACCAAGGACGTCGCCATCTACGGCGCCGGTGACATCGCCGTCACCGCGGCGGGGTACCTGCTGCTCCCGCTCTACTTCCGGGTCCTGACGCAGGAGGACTATGGCGCACTGGCGCTGCTCCTGGTCGTCGAGACGGTGGCGAAGATCGTCTTTCGATTTGGTCTCGACGGCGCGTTCATGCGGTATTACCTCGATTGTGACACCGACGAGGCGCGGCGTCGGTTGGGCAGCACGCTGGTGTGGTTTCTGCTCGCGGCCAGCGGCACACTGGTAACACTCGGGCTGCTGACGTCACCATGGCTGGCTCGCGGCCTGTTCGGAGACCTCGGGTCGCGGTATCTCCCCGCCCTGCAACTCGTGCTCGTGAACATGTTCCTGCTGACGTTCACGTTTGTGCCGTTTCATCTGATGCGCATGCAGAAGGCGGCCGTGACGTTCAGTGCGTTCACGCTTGGTCGATCCACCGCCACTTTTCTCCTGCGGATTGCGCTGGTGTTGTGGATGCAGTGGGGCGTGACGGGCCTCATGCTGGCCGACCTGATCGTCACCGCGGTCATGCTGCCGGTCTTGTGGCCGTGGGCGCGCGGCGTGATCGGTCCGGTGTTTTCACGAGACGTGTTGCACACCGCGCTGCGGTTCGGCCTCCCTCGACTGCCACACGGTCTGGCGCAACAAGCGCTCGACGGCGGCAACAAATACCTGCTGAGCTTGTTCTTTCCGCTCTCCAGTCTTGGCGTGTATCAGATCAGCACCACCATCGGCCAGGCGGTGAAACTGTTCCTGTCGGCCTTTGAGACTGGATGGGCGCCGTTTTATTACGCGACGGCCCGACAACCCGACGCCAAAGAGGTGTTCCGCAAGATCACCACCTACGGGGTCGCGGTGCTCGTGCTGCTCGCCGCCGGCCTCACGGCGATCGCCGGGGATCTGGTGCGACTGCTGACCATGGAGACACCGTGGTCGCCTGACGCCTATGCCCAGGCCCGCATCGTGATCCCGCTCATCGCGATCGGGATTACCTGGCAGGGTGTCTATCTGCTCACGTCGATCGGCCTCAACCTGACGAGCCAGACACGGTATTACCCCGTCGCCACGTTTGCCGCCGCCGGCGTCGGACTCACGAGTGGCCTGGTGCTGATGCCGGCATTCGGACTCGTGGGCGCAGCGGCCGCCTTCGTGTTGTCCTATCTCACGCTGGCCATCGTGGCCGGGCATTTTGCACGACAGCACTACCCGATGACGTACGAAACGGGTCGTCTGGTCCGCGTGGTGCTCGCCGGTGTGGTCGCAGGAACGGCGGGCGTGCTTCTGCCGGACATGGCACCACTGCCGGGCATGTTCGCGCGCGGAGCCACGACGACGGTGATTTTTGTGAGCTGGCTCGCGTTCAACGGATTCCTCAGGCCCACGGAGCGGGCGTTGATTCTGCGCGTCCTCGGCCGTACGGAGCGGGCGCGATGAATCGTTCCCGCGTCACGCTGGCTCTGGCAGCGATCGGTGCCCTCGCGTTCTGGCTGCGCACGCAGGCCCTGGGCTACGGACTGCCCGCCGTCTACAACATGGACGAGGTCGCGATCATGAATCGCGCCCTGACGTTTGGCACCGGCACACTCAATCCTGGCAACTTCCTCTATCCGACATTCTATTTTTACGCGCTCTTCGCGTGGCAGGGGCTCACGTTCCTGGTCGGACTTGCACTGGGGCTCTGGGAGTCACTTGCCGGATTCGAGCGGCAGTTTTTCCTCGACCCGTCGACGCTGTATCGATCAGGCCGGCTGCTCTCCGCGCTGTGTGGTGTGGCGACCGTGGTCGCGGTGTATCGCCTGGCGACACGACTGTTCACGCCGATGACCGGCCTCATCGCCGCGCTCCTCATGGCCGTGACCCCCATCGCCGTGATGGACGCGCACTACGTGAAACACGACGTGCCGGTCACGCTGCTGATCGTGCTCGTGCATGTCTGGCTCGCCCGCATCGTCATGACCGACGGCGCGGCTGTGCGTCGCGATATCTGGATCGTCGGCGCGCTGTCGGGCCTGGCGATGTCCACACACTACTACGCGGTGTTTGTGGCGCTGCCGATCGCGCTGGTGCTGCTCACGCAGCCGTCCGTGACGTGGCGCGACCGCCTGCGTGACGGCGCACGCGCCGGACTCGCCGCAACGCTCGTGTTTTTTGCGGCGTCGCCGTTTCTCCTGCCGGAATTGGGCACCGCCTGGGTGGACATCACGCAGAACCGCCAGATCGTCATGGACCGCGCGACGGAGTCAGGCGGCACGTTCTCGTCGTTCTGGGCGTACCTGACACTGCTGGGACAGAAGGGCCAGACCCTCGTCGCGTTGTTGGCCATCGTCGGCCTCTTCACCGCCGGCGTGTTCACGAGACGCGCTGCGGTCGTCGCCGTGTTCCCGGTGGCCTTTTTGCTGTTTCTCTCGAATACGGTACCCGCGACGCGGTACCTCAATCCCGTGCTTCCGTTTGTCGCCGTGGGTGCCGGCGTCTTCGGCGGCGTCATTGTGGCGTCGTTCAGCAGCCGCTGGCGATGGTTCTGGCGCGGTCTGTTCCTGGTGGCCCTGACCATGCCCGGCCTGATGGCCAGTGTGAAGGTGGGCCAGTTTTTCAACCAGGCCGACACCCGGACACTGGCCCAACAGTGGATCGAAGCGAACGTGCCCGCGGGCAGCACAGTGTTGGTCCAGCCCTACAGCGTCCCACTGCGCCAGTCACGCGAGGGACTCGTGGAGGCCCTGCGCATGCATCTCGGCCATGAAGCCAACGCCTCGGTGAAATTCCAGAAACAGCTCGGGTTGTCGCCGTACCCGACCCCGGCCTACCGGACCATCTTTTTGGGTGACGGCGGCCTGGATGCCGACAAAATCTACGTATCCCCCGGGACGTTTGACGAGGGCGTCGCGCTGGACCCATTGGGGGCGCTGGGAGTGCAGTGGGTCGTCGTGAAGCGGTACAATGTCACCAACCCATCGCTGGCGTCGTTTGACCGGGCGCTGGCGCGTGACGGGCGCCTCATTGAGTCGTTCTCGCCGTATGACCCGGCGGCGGACGAAACGGCGCGCACCACGGTGGCGCCGTTTGAGCACAACGAAGATGCCCGAATAGATCGGGCGCTCGTGCGGCCTGGTCCGGTCGTCGAGATCTGGCGGATTCAATAACTCCTATGAATTTGAGCGCGCGTCTTCGAGAAACGGTCGCCCGCCGCGCCCGCGGCATTCCGGCCCTGACCAGCCTGTGGGCGCAATACCGCAAGCGGAAGTACGCGCGGCACATCGAACGCTTCGAACGCGAAAAGACCGGCGACGCGGGCCGACTCCCCATCGGCGTCGTCTACGAAGCGACCATGCGGTGCAATCTCACATGTGAGTTCTGCTACGTCGGCGACATCCTCAACGTCGAAGGGGAATGGCGGCAGGAACTCCCGATCGAAACACTTCAGCGTGCGTTTCCTGATCAGGAAGGCCTGCAAGTCAGCCTGACCGGCGGCGAAATTTTCATGCGCAAGGACATCCTCGAGGTCATGGGTGTCTTCAAGGACAAAGGCTACGTCTGCGGCTACCTCACCACCAACGGCACGATCATCAGCGATGAACGCGCCGAGGCGCTGGCGGACCTGGCGTCCCAGGGGTTCCTCAAACACATCAGTGTCTCGATTGACGGCCCAGGCGAGATGCACGACAAGGCGCGGGGTGTCGCAGGCACGTTCGAACGGACGTCCGCCGGCCTCAAACGTCTGCAGGAGGCCGCACGCAGAAAGGGCGCGCCGCTGCGCGTGAGCATCAACACCACCGTCGCGCACGAAACCCTTGAGGTGCTTGACCAGATGGTCGGCGTCGCCGCCGAACTCGGGGTCGACGCCATCGGCCTCAACCACCTGATGTTCAGCACGCCGGCCGAAGTGCAGGAGACGATCGCGCTCCTGGGCACCGACGATCCCAAGGTGATCTCCACCTACGTCACCCAGGACCCGGGTCTGGATCCGGCCCGTGTGCGCACGCAGGTGGCGGCCCTTCAGGCCAAGTGTCGCGAAAAGGGCGTGCGTTTCGACATGCGCCCCAAGGTGCGGACCGGCATCATCGACGACTACTACACGCCGGGCACTCCGGTGGCGGGGCGCTGCCTGTATCCCTTTCTCTACGCCCGCGTCTCCTTCTCCGGCAAGGCCTACTTCTGCCCGTTCATCCGCCTTGAGGTGGGCGACCTGACCACCCAGTCGCTTGAAGAAGTGTGGACGGGGCCCCGCTACATGGAGCTCCGGAAAAAACTCGTCGAGTCGCGCTTGTTCCCGGTGTGCCGACGCTGCTGTAAGGTGGAACTGGACAATGTCGATGCTCGGTGACCGTACGCTCCTTGTGAATCCGCCGCTGATCGGCGGCATTGCGTTCACCCGTCAGGGACGATGCCAGGAACGCGAAGAAGTGCTGGGCACCACCAAGCCGCCCTACACCCTCGCCCTCATGGCGGCCATGCTCCGTCAGCGCGGACAACAGGTGCGTCTGGTCGACCTCACGGCATCACGACAGAACGTGCACGAGTTGATCGCGATGCTCGACAAGGAAGGGTTCACGCCCACCCTGATCCTGTTCCCGAGCACGACGCCGACGCTGGTGGCCGACGCCGCCGCGATGGCGACGCTCAAGGCGCATTATGGTGCGCCCATCTTCTGCTTTGGTCCCCATGCCTCCACGACACCCGCCGAGTCGATGGCCAAGGCGCCCCTGGTGGACGGCATGTTTGTCGGTGAGCCCGAAGACGCCGCCATGGAACTGGCGTCGCTGGGTACGCTGAACGAGATCGGCAATGTGGCGGCGCTCACCTACCGTCGCGACCATGAGGTCATTCCGCCTCGGGCGCACGGCAGCTTCACGGGGTTCCTCGAGGCACCGATGCCCGCGTGGGACCTGCTCGATTTGTCGCAGTATTCGCTCCCCCTCGTCAACAAGTCCTACGTCATCGTCGAAACCTCGCGCGGATGTCCATACACGTGTGATTTCTGTGTGGCGCCGATTCATCAGGGCCATCAGTTTCGTGAGCGGTCGGCGTCGGCCATCGTGGACGAGATGGCGTACATCGTGCGCACGCACGGGGTGAAATTTTTCTATTTGTGGGGCGACACCGTCACCCTGAACGTGAAGTCGTTCAGTGCGATCTGCGAAGAGATTATCGCGCGCGGCCTCGACGTGCAGTGGTTTGGCAACGCCCGCGCAGACAATCTGCAAGATCCCGTGTTTGTGGATCGCCTGAAGCGATCGGGCTGCTGGATGCTGGCCCTGGGCATCGAGACCGAGTCGGACGACACCCGCAAGGACATGATGAAGCGGCTCGATAGCGAGAAGATCCGCAAGGCGCTCATCAACATGCGCGCGGCGGGCGTGAAGTCGTTCGGGTTCTTCATCCTCGGCTATCCCGGAGAAGACGCCCAGGCCCTCGACCGGACGATCAACTACGCGATTGATCTCGATCCCGACTTCGCCAACTTCTACCCGGCCGTGCCGTATCCGGGCACCGAGCTGTACAACAAGGCGAAACGTGACGGCCTGCTCGCCAGTGAAGACTGGACGAAGATGGAATATTCGTATTACCTGCTCTCGGGCAACGGTCTCGACGAACGTGTGGTGATGGACGCGATCAATCGTGCGAAACGACGATTCTTCCTTCGCCCGTCATACCTGATGCGCCACTCGGGCGACGTGATGAAACTGGCCGTCACCAAGTTCCCTGTGGCCTGGGAGATTGCGAGCCGAATGTTATTCGGCACCCGTGTCACCGACGCCAGGCACTGACTCGTCTGACACGGCACTCAGAACTGGAAATAGATGAACTCGGCGCCTTCGAAGTCGCCGAAGACCAGCACCAGCCAGAACACCCCGCCGTAAACCGCATACCGAATCGGGGTCGGCAGCCGGAACACCGCCGCCTCATCGTCGTGGCGTGCCTGCCAGGTGTGGATCAGCAACAGCGGCAGCACGACCCACAACAGCGGCTCAAGCAGTGACTGCATCGTGGAGGCCGTGAACGTGAGGTCGGTGGCCAGCCGGCCGGTGAAGTCCAGCACCTGCCCGGCCGACTGCGCGCGGAAAATCAGCCAGCCGTAACAGGTGACGTGAAACATGACGAGTCCGAGCAGGACCTTCTGCCACGTGTACCGCAGCGGAATGCCCCACTCGGCAATGGTGCGTGCAACACCAAGGACCAGCCCCTGATAGATCCCCCACAGGACAAACGTCCACGCCGCGCCGTGCCAGAGGCCGCCGAGCACCATCGTGACAAACAGATTCCGCTTGGTGTCCCACGACGTCCCGCGATTGCCGCCAAGCGGAATGTAGAGGTAGTCGCGGAGCCACGTGGACAGGCTGATGTGCCAGTGGCGCCAGAATTCCTGAGGGGAGGTGACGAAATACGGATAGCGGAAGTTGACATTCAGCTCGATGCCCATCAACTTCGACATCCCACGGGCCATGTTCGAGTAGCCCGCGAAGTCGCCGTAGATCTGGAAGGCAAACGCCCAGGTCGCCACCAGCACGTCGCCTCCGGTCGGATCAGTGCCGGGGCCATAGACCGCCGCCACAAGATCGGCCAGATTGTCCGCCACGAACATCTTCTGAAACACTCCCCAGGCCAGCAGCCAGAGGCCATGGCTGATGTGTTCCGGGCTGATGCGCCGCACCTGACTGATCTGCGGCAGCAGGAGGGACGCGCGCAGGATCGGACCGGCGACCAGGTGCGGGAAATACGCAACAAACACCGCGAAGTCGAGTAGCGACCGCGACGCCGGGATCTCGCGGCGATACACGTCGATCACGTAGCTGACGGTCATGAACGTATAGAACGAAATCCCGATCGGCAGAATCACGTTGACGGTCACGGGATCGAGCCGCCATCCGATCGTGGCGAACATCGCCGCCAGACCGTCGGCAAAAAAGTTGAAATACTTGAAGAAGCCCAACATCCCGAAGTTGAACGCGAGGCTCAGCCACAACAGGCGCTTCCGGCGCACGGGATCGTCGGCGCGTTCAATCGCCTGCGCCACCGCGTAGTCCACCACAGTCGAGCCGATGAGCAGCGACAGGAACCGCCAGTCCCAGGCGGCATAGAAGTAATAGCTGGCCACGACGAGCAGCCAGTTCTGCGCGCGATGGGGCACGGCACGATACACCGCGTACACCACGACGAAAAACACGACGAAGTGCAGCGAGGTAAAGACCATCAGTCCGTCACCGGCCGAAGCGAACGCACGAACTGGACGAGCGCCCCGCTCACCACGCCGTGACCGCGCGGGGTCAAATGCACGTTCCGCTGGAAGAACAATCCGGCCCGGTCAGGCTGTTGGGCCAGCACTGGCAACAGGTCAAACATCGGCAAATTCAAGGGGGCCAGAGCCGTGGCAAACCGCTCGGTGGCAGCCTGGCGCACCAGGGTGCCGCCCGTCTGGGCGACGATCGCCTCAAGGCGTCCGAAGTCGGCGTCATCGGTTTGAAACCTCGCCGGCATGAGTATCAGCCCAGCCGTCGCCCCCTGCGCGGCGGCCGCCCCCGCGATGAGTCCATAGGCACGCCGGCTGACATCGAGGCCGCTTTGCACTTCCGGCGGTGGCTCCGCAAGGTACGTCGTGAGCGGCCGTTCCGTCGCGGGCCCCGCGAGTGAACCCTTCATGATGTCCCAGCGCAGCCGGATGTTCTGGAGGACCATGCTGGATCGCACGACGCGCCGCAGGTGCGTCGCGGCCTCTGCGGAGCCGCTGCTGGCAGGTCGGCCATCGGCGTCAATCCAGGTCTGTTTGTCGTGCGCCTCGACCGCATCGTTCCCGACAAACACCATCATGAGCACCACATCGGGCTGCAGGTCGCGCACGACGTGTTTGTAGAACAGCCACTCGTCCACGGGGCCGTACCCTTGCACGCCGGCGTTGATGATCCGCCACCGGGGGCCTGTGCCGGCGTCGTTGAGTCGCTGCTCCAGCTGTTTTGCGAACGTGATCTGGAGGTCCACCTGCACCGACAACACCAACGAGTCGCCCAGGATGACGACGCGCACCTCATCGGCCGCCTTCGGCCCCACCGGCGCATCGTCTCGCACGCCCTGTGGGTTGATGGTGATGTCGGTACTGAATTCGGGGGTGGTGTATCGCGCGGACGCTCCGGGGCGCAGGCGATGGCCGACGCGCGGGTCCTGCATGAAGAGCTGCTGGAACGCGGGTGAGGCCTCCGACCCCCCGTACCAGCGAAGGCCGGCCTCAAGCGCAGCGAATTGCGCCAGCACGATCAGCGCCAGCAGGCCACACCGCTTCATCGGCGCTGCAGGCCCGCCACGTCCGCCACCGACAGGCGTCGATAGTCGTGTCGCGCACGCCGACCCCCGCGCAGACGACCGAGATACAGGTCCCGCAACTGGACCAGGTAGCCCGCCGCCTCACGGAGACTCATTTTGCTCTCGCCCAGTTCACGGTCGTCGAATCGGTACGGCAGCTCCACAAGCGTCCGAACGCCGCTGCGCACGATCAGTTCGAGGCAGATTTTGAAGCCGCCCGCCTTGATGGTCGTTGCGCGGGCGACATCGCGCCTGATCACGAAAAACCCGGACGCGGCGTCACGAATCGGAGACAAACCGCGCGCCAGCAGGCACGCCGTTCTGGAAAGCAGCCGGCGCTTGAATGGCCAATCCGGCGTGGCGCCACCGGGCACATACCGACTGGCCACCACCACGTCCGCGCCGGTGTCGCGAAACGCATCGTAGAGGACGGGCACCAGCGACGGGGGGTGACTGAAGTCGGCATCCATCACGCCCACCACCTCGGCGGTCGCCACCCGGAAGCCCTCGACCACCGCGGTCCCGAGTCCCAGTTTGCCCGCACGATGGACGACCTGCATCCTGAAGCGTGTGGCGAGTGCATCCGCCAACGGTCCGGTACCGTCGGGGGAATTGTCATCCACCACCACCAATTCGAGGACGACGCCGCGGGACTCGGCCGCGGCAAAGACGGCCGTGACCAGCTCCGTCAGTCGATCGCGCTCGTTGTAGGTCGGCACGACCATGGAGAGGTCGGGCGCAGGAAGGGACGACACCACAGCACTATAGTTCAAGCGGCATTCCGTATAATCCGAGACGTGTCGCGGACTCGCTGGATCTGGCTCGTGTGTCTCGTCAGTCTCTGGCTGTTGCGGCTGCCTGCCGTTGCGCAACCGATGGCGAGCGACCAGGGGCTGTATGCCTACGCGGGCGTCCGGTTGCTCGCTGGCGACGTCCCCTACGCCGGCGCGTGGGACCAGAAGCCCCCAGGCATCCACGTCGTCTACGCGTTGTTGTGGTCGATCTGGCCCCACGAGTCCGTGGTCGGCATCGCTGATTTTGTGGTCGCGGGCCTGATCGCAGGCCTGCTGATCGTGATTGGCCGTCGGCGTTTCACGACTGACATTGGGGCTGCCGCCGCAGGGGCTTTCCTGCTGTTCGGCAACCCTGCGCTCACACAACGATTGGGCGGTGTGTTTGTCCGTGCACAGTCCGAGACCTTCGTGGCCCTCGCCATCACGGGCGCGGTGGCTTTGCTGGCAGCCAGGACGCGTACCACGCGTCACCTCGTCGGCACCGGCGTGTTACTCGGCGTGGCGTTTTGGCTGAAACCCAACGCGGCGGCCTATGCCCTGCCTGTCCTGGTGGCGTTGGCACTGTGGACCCGTGGCGGGAGCTGGGACGCGCGCGTCTTCCGGCGCGAGGTCACGACGGTTGGTGTCACCGGCGCGCTGATGGTGATCGTTCCTCTGACCACGATGTGGGCCATCGGAGCGCTACCCGACCTGTACCTCGCCACCGTCGCCTACAACGCGGCCTACTCCGGAGACACGTACGACGGCGTCGGTGGCGTGATCAGCTACGCGGTGTCCTTCCCCCTGACTCGCGCGCGCAATGACGCCCTATGGTTTGTGGGCGGACTTGGCGTGGTCGCGAGCCTTGTCTTGTGGCTCCGCGACAGGAATCGCGCCGACCACCAGATGCCGCTGGTGGTCTTCGCGTGGCTGATCGCCGTCTGGCTGTCGATCCTCATCAACGGGGCGCGGAATCTGCCGCAATATTTTGTGCAGGCCGCCCCGGCGTTGGCGCTGGCCGCAGGAGCCGGACTCGTCCCCGCGTTGACCTGGCTTCGTCGACGACATCTGGCCGTCGCCCTGGTCTGTGCCGCGCTGGTGCTCTTCGGCGCCCATCGCGTCTCTGGTTTCGAGGAACTGGCTCGTTCGGTCCGGCGTGACTGGGCCGCCCTGGTGGGCACCACCCCGCGCGCGGACTACCTGACGTATTTCGGCAATCGTCCGCAGGACAAGTTCGTCGCGGCCGCGATCGCAGACCTGGCGGCCCTGGCCCGGACGACGACCGGGCCTGACGATGCCATTTATGTCTTCGGGTTTTCTCCGGGTGTGCACGTGCTGGCCGATCGCCGCAGCGCGTCGCGCTTCCATTGGAGTCAGCCGATCATGCTGGAATTTGCCGCCGGGCAGCCTGGCTACGGCACCCTGGGCCTGCTCGCCGATCTCGAGCGCACCGCTCCGGCGCTGGTCGCGTTGCAGCGTGACAGCTGGGGCCCGAGAGGCCAACACTCGTCCGAGTTCTTTCATGCGACGCCGGCGCTGCACGCGTGGCTGACGACCAATTACGCGCGCGAGACCGATCGGGACCGCTTCGAAATCTGGAGGCGCCACCGATGAAGACCCACCTCCGTTTCGTGGGCATCACGGCTGCCATCCTGCTCGGCGCCCTCACGTTGCGCGGACTGTGGCTGACGGCCGATCCGGCCACCACCGGCACGGTCGGCGTGGTCTGGCACGACGAGGGCGCGTGGGCCCACAACGCGCGCAACCAGGCGCTGGTCGGCGCCTGGCGCACCGACGCGTGGAATCCGGTGTTTATCGCCCCGGTGTTCACGGCCCTCGAATACGTCGCGTTCGAAACGTGGGGCGTGGGCACGTGGCAGGCGCGCATGGTGCCGCTGATCTCGGGCCTGCTGGCGGTCGTCGCCTTGATGCTCGGTCTGTCGGTGATCGCCCGACGATGGGCGGCCGCGGCGGGCGGACTCCTGCTCGCCACCAACTACACCTTCGTCATGTGGAACCGCGCGGCGCTGATGGAATCCACCATGACCGCCTTCATCGTCATCAGCTGGGCCGCGTATGCGGTGGCTACGACGCAGACACGCCGGTCGACGATGTGGGGCGTGCTGGCAGGCGCCGCCGCGGTGGCGGCGTTTTTCACCAAGGCCGCCGCCGCGTTTTTTGTGGCGGCGCTCCTCCTCGAGATGGCCACCTCCTGGTGGTTCGCGCGTCACCCCGCCGGGCTCAAGCCCGTCGGCTTCCACGACCAACTCTCCATCCCCCCAGCCCCCCATCTCCCCATCTTCATGGGTTTGTGCGCCGCCACCACGGTGGCATTGGCGGTGCTGGTGATTCCGTATTGGACCGAATTCCAGTTCTACAACTGGGAGATGACCGTGACGCGCAAGCCGAGTTACGGGCTTGGAGATTTTGTGCAGCGGGCGTCGTGGCTGCCGGTCGTGCACGGGACGTTCACGCGGATGTGGCTGGTGCTGGTCGTGGCGGCGGTGGCAGCGCTGAGCGTGATCGCCCGCTGGCGCGCCGCGCCGCCCGCCGCACGACTCGCGGTCTTGTGGGTCATCGTCGGCCTCGCTGAACTCATCGTGCACGACTCGGGCAATGAACGCCGGTATGTGATGTTTGTTCCGGCGCTGATCGCGCTCGCCACTCTCCAGATACGGGGATGGGGACAGGAAGAGATGGGGGGTCGGAGCGAGGG
>CAYZLT010000021.1:0-21332 GCA_964479175.1 uncultured Solibacteraceae bacterium
GTGGAAGGGGACCCGCGCGTGCCCAGTCCGCAGTCGGTGGAACTGCATATGGCGCTCAAACAAATCGGCGTGCCGACCGAGCTCTTCATGTACCCCGGATCAACGCATGGCATTCCGGACACGAGGAACCAACTCCTCAAGTCCATGAGTGAGATGGCCTGGATGGACTTCTACGTGCGCGGCAAGGGCGAAAAGTTCAGCTGGCGCGACATTCTGGCGACGATTCCCAAGTGACGTGAACGCGATGCCGCGTGTGCAGGGCGTTGTGGTAGTTTGGCTATGATGTCCGACGACGCGAACGCCACCAAGGACTCCAGAGAACGTGAGAAAACTGACGCGTCGCTCCTGAGCGAGCGTGCGCAGGCGGATCGCGCGCTCGCTGATCGGCAGAGTGCGGTTGACCAGGAAGCCGACAACGTCGTCACACTGGCGAGGGACACCGCCGACGCGGTGCTCGACGCCGCGCGGGAGAAAGCCGACGAGCACCGTGGCGACGCCCAGCAGCCCTCTGCGACGATCGCTGCGATTGCCCAGGAGCGCGTAGTCGAGGACGGCCTTGTCCATGACCAGCGCGAGGCGGCCGACGCGAGTCTGCGCCGCGAACGAGAGGAGACCGTCAGGACCTTGCGGTCGCTGATTCCTTTCGAACGGGACGAAACCGACCGCCATCTGCTGACCGAACGCGCGCTGTGGGACGATGCCGTGGCGAACCGGGACGACTTTCTGGGGATCGTCAGCCACGACCTTCGCGGGTTGCTCGGTGGCATCGTCACGGCGGCGGCGCTGCTCGCGCTCAAAGCCCCTGACAATCCCGACGGCAAGCACGCGGTCGCGCAGGCCGAGCGAATCCAGCGGTACGCCGCGCGCATGAATCGCCTCATTGGCGACCTGGTCGACGTGGCAAGTATCGAGACCGGGAAACTGTCGGTGGCGCCGACGCGTGCCGACGCACGGGCGCTCTTGTCGGAGGCCGCAGAGACCCTTGACTCGGCAGCGGTCGCCAAAGGCATCGCCATTGAGGTCCAGGTGGAGCCGCGCCCGTTGCAGGCCGTGTTCGACTATCCTCGCCTGCTGCAGGTGATGACCAACGTGGTGGCCAACGCCGTGAAGTTCACGCCGATGGGCGGGCGGATTGTGGTGCGCGGTGAACGCGTCGACGGCGAGCTGCGGCTCTCGGTCAGCGACACCGGGCCGGGGATCCCGAGCCACCAGCTCGAGGCGGTGTTCGAGCGGTTCTGGCAAGTGGAGACCGGCGACCAGCGCGGCCTCGGTCTCGGTCTCTACATTTCGCGCTGCCTCGTCGAGGCGCACGGGGGACGGATATGGGCGGCATGTCCCGCGTTGGCCGGGACCACCATCCACGTCACGCTGCCCGACCAGATCTGAAGTGAAGTGATCTACACGCCCGCGATGCGGCCTATCGCTTGGCTTTGTGTGAAATTTCCATCAGCACCATGCCGGCCGCGATGCCCGGCGGCAGTTTGATGAGGTCCACGAGCGACCCGAGGTTGAAGCCCTCGCGCACGCGACCCTTGACGGTGACCTTGGCCGTGCGGCGCGGCACCCCCTCGTCGGACACAATCCAGAGTTCTCCGGTATCGTCCTTGAGGCGATAGGCACCGCGATTGGCGACCGAGTAGCTGTCGACGACTTCGCCCGACAGCTGCACCGTGCGGTCCCGATAGCGGCCGGGATCGGCGAGCAACTCGTTGATGGTTTTGGTCGACGCGCAGGCGCCAGTGGCCATCGCAGCGGCTGTCAGGATCATCGCGCCGAATACGTGGAACCGTCGTCGGAGGGGCAGGGATCGATGCATCACAATAGCCACCGTACGCGGTGGTCCGCTGAGACGTCTGTTCAGAACGGTACAGGGATGAATCCACCCGGCGCGCCCTCGATCAAATCATGTCTGCGCCGTTGACCCGCCGATAGAAACACGCTCGTGGCTTGACGACTGAGCTGATCCAGCGTCTCCCGCTCAAAGAGGTCGGCCTCGTCATACCCATTCACGGACACGACCAGGTATTGACCCGGCGGAAGGGGGCCGAGGGTGTAGTGCCCCTGCCAGTCGGTTCTCGCCGATTGGATGTACCGCGACGCGGCTCGCCACAAGGTGCGATCAACCGGGAACGCCACGACGAGTCCATCAACGACGGTACGACCAGAGGCGGCAAGGACGAGGCCGTTGATGGTGGGAGCGGTGTCGGTGAAGGTCAGTTCCACGTCCTGGAGTTTTTGACCCTGCTGAATCTGGATCGGCGTGTCCGTGATGTCCCTGCCTCGCTGAGTGACGCGTTCAAGAGACCATGGCGCGGGGACCTGCGTGGCCCGGATGAGACGGTTGCCGGCATCCACACCGACGACTGAGAATCGGCCATTCGTCCCGATCCGCCCCTTGGGTTCACCGCCAAACTTTGTCCCGTCCTCGAGCGGTGCATACAAACGCAGTTGGGTGACATCTGGTGCGGGGCTGCCGTGGGACTGGAACCGCACCCGGCCTGACAGCGTGGCCCCGCGGGTGAGGGGCAGCACGATGCCGGTGATGTCACGTCCTTCAACGGTCAGTGGCAGGGAGGCGAAGAGCATCGCCTCGTCTCCATCAATCTCACCCAAGGCTCGGATGATGTACTCGCCGGGGGGCACCTGCTCAAAGGAAAATCGGCCGTCAGGGAGCCATTTGGCTCCGAGTTGAGGGCCCACAGAGAGGCCTTCCGGGTCGTTGGGCTGCATGATGATGGCGGCAAACCGCAACGTCGCGTCCTCCATGGGTTTTACCTCCCCGAGAATGCGGGTCCACGGTACGCGCCTGACGACAAAGTCAATCCCGGTGACCTCAGCCTCCACGGCGACTCGGACTCGGCGCGCGTCGGCAGCATCGGCCGAGCCGGGGTAATACGTCGGAGAGTGTTTCGCGACGATCCCTGTGGTGACTGCCGGGTCCGGCTCAAAGGCCGTGACGTAGTAGTCACCAGGCCCGAGGCCCTTCACGCGGAATCGCCCGTCGCTGTCGGTGAGGGTGGTGCCCAACGTGGCCAGGAGGCGTTGCCCATCACCAAAGTGTGGCCGCAACACGTTGACTGCTGCGCCGACAGCCGGCGTGCCGTCGTCTTCCAGAATCCGGCCTGAGACTGTGGCTTCTTTGGTCAGCCTGATGTCGACCTCGTCGTGATGCTGCTGATCCGAGAGGACGATGGTGCCTTGTGTGCGTTCAAGTGGCCGATACGCGAAGCCGCTGTCGACGTAGGTGTCTGCGCTCACACTGACCGTGAATAGCCCGACTGGCAACAGCACCACCGCGTACCGCCCCGCGCGATCGGTCGTGGTCTGCCTTGGGGCATTGAGGGAGGGCGAACTTACTGTCACACGAGCGCCCGGGATGGGGGTGCCCTTCTGTGAGTCGGTGATGATTCCACTGAGCTTGCCCGCAGGTGGTCCCGCTGTGACCGCCGGTGGAGCCGCGATGGGCGTCTGGATGGCGGGCGGCACAGCCAAGCCGTGACCGCAGGCGGAAAGGGTCAGGAGGCCGAGCGCAACTGACAATTCTGTGATGTAACTACGACTGGGGTGCATCTAATGACGATATGAGTATTTAGTGGATATTCATGTTCCATTGGAGACACTCTGGCTGCCTGGCCCGCACGGGACGGCGTCAAAGACGAGGGCAAGAAGGGCCGTCAATTACCGGCGGACGTGTGTATTGAAGAAGTCCACCGTGCGTGTCCACGCGAGCTTCGCGGACTTCTCGTCGTAGCGCGGCGTGGTGTCGTTGTTGAAGCCGTGCTGCGCGCCTTCGTACATGTGCATTTCGTAGGTGACGCCGGCGGCTTTGAGGGCGGCCTCGTAGGCAGGCCATGCCGCGACGATCCGCGGATCAACGCTGGCAATGTGCACCTGCATCGGCGCCTTGATGGTCGCCACATCGGCCGGGTTGCCTGACCCGTAGAAGGGAATCGACGCCGCGAGATCGGGCACGCGCGCGGCCAGCATCTTGGACGCGGTGCCGCCCCAGCAGAAGCCAACGGCGCCGACGCGTCCCGTGCACTCGGCGTGTTTCTGCAGGAAGCCGACCGCAGCCACCATGTCTTCGCGTGTCTTGGTCTGATCGAGTTTGCCGAAGAGGGTGCGCGCTTCGTCTTCGCCACCGGCAGGGTAGCCACCCAGCGGCGTCAGCGCGTCGGGCGCAAACGCAATGAAGTTATCGAGCGCGAGGCGCCGCGCGATGTCTTCAATGTGCGGATTCAGTCCGCGGTTCTCGTGGACGACGATGATGCCGGGCAACTTGCCGGCGGCCTTCGCCGGCCGCACGAGGTATCCCTTCATCGTGCCGGTGCCCTGCGGCGACGGGTATTCGACGTACTCGGCCTTGATGCGTGCATCGTCTTTCTGGACTTGTTGCGCGGCTGCGAAGTTGGGACTGAGCGAGTCCAGCAACATGCCGGCGGTGACGCCGCCAACGGCGAACCTGGTCGCGCGGTCAAGGAATCCGCGGCGGTCAAGATGGCCGTGGACATAGGCGTCAAAAAGCACAAGCAGATCTGGATCAAAGTCAGCAGCGGTCTTGCGTTCCATGGTTGGAGTCTCCGGTGGCAGCTTACGAGGTTCTGGGTTCAAGGTTCAAGGTTCTGGGTGCTGTTCAGGGTTCAGGGTTGTGCCGTTGGGGACAGACCTGCGGCTGCGTCGCGCCTACAGTACGGGGATGTCAAAGAATGTGATCGTCTCGCTGTCTACGGCCGTGGTGCTGAGCGTGTCTGGAATGGTGTTCGCGCAGGTCCCTGCGGCACAGGTGGCGCCCGCTGCGGCGGACAAGACAGCGGCCTACCCGGCTCTGGCCTTGCAGGTCCAGTTGGCGCGGGCGGGCTTTTCGCCCGGCGAAATTGATGGCAAGGACGGCGCCAACACCAAGAAGGCGCTCGCCGCGTACATCGATATCTACAAGGCGGCTCCCACCAGTACGGAAGAGATGCTGGAGTCGTACACGTTGACCGCACAGGACGTGGCCGGACCGTTCATCGAGATTCCTGCCGACATGATGGACAAGGCCAAGCTCAAGACACTCGGCTATACGTCGTTGATGGAAGCCCTCGGAGAGCAGTTCCATACGGCCCCGGCGTTGTTGGCACTGCTCAATCCCGGCGTGGAGTTCACCGCCGGCACCGCCATCGAGGTGCCGCGTGTGCCCCGTGTCAACCCGACGCCTGCGGTGGCCACGGAGAGCAATGATGCGGTCGAGGCCTTCAAGGTGATCGTCTCAAAGGGGGAGTCGACCGTCCGCGTGTACAACAGCAAAGGGACGTTGTTGATGTATGCCCCGGTGACCAGCGGCAGTGACAAGGACCCGTTGCCGCTCGGTGAGTGGGCGGTGACCACGGTGGTTCGCAATCCGCCGTTCAACTACAACCCGGACCTGTTCTGGGATGCGAACCCTGCACACGCCAAGGCCACGATCCCTCCAGGCCCCAATGGCCCGGTCGGTGTGATCTGGATCGACCTGAGCAAGGAACACTACGGCCTCCACGGCACTCCCGAGCCCGGCAAGATTGGCCACACCGATTCTCACGGCTGTGTCCGGCTGACCAATTGGGACGTCGTGAAGCTGGCCGGCATGGTCAAAAAGGGGACGCAAGTCCTGTTTGTGGAATGAACGCTGAGACCAAACTTGCCGCGACCAGTGCGGCGATCGGGTTCCTTGCCGGAGCGCTTGTCGTCGCGGTCACAGGGATCGTGTGGGAGCGTCGCCACCCAGCAGAGACCGCAGTGCCCTCTCCACTGGTTGTGGAGGGGGCACCGATGATGAGTGAGGAGGTCCCGACCGCGGCGTTGCCCCCGGTTGCGCCTCCCGCCACTGTCATAGACACGCCCGACATGGCCGTGCCGCCAGGGATGTACGCCGAGCCCGTGGCGGATCTTCGTGCACGCCGTTTGGAAGTACCGGTACTGGGCACCCGGCGTGACACGTTGCGTCCCATGTTTGACGAAAAACGTGGTGGGTCACGCACACACGAGGCGATCGACATCCTCGCTCCGAAGGGCACTCCCGTGGTGGCCGTGGAAGATGGCAGGATTGCCAAGTTGTTTCTAAGCGACGCCGGCGGCATCACCATCTACCTGTTCGACCCGACCGTCCGGTATGCGTACTACTACGCACATCTTGACGCCTACGCACCCGGACTCACTGACGGCGCCGCAGTCACTCGGGGGCAGACGCTGGGGTATGTGGGGGTCTCTGGCAATGCGCCAAAGGACACTCCACACCTGCACTTCGCCATCTTTGAACTCACCGACGAGAAGCGCTGGTGGCAAGGGACGCCGATCGACCCCTTTCTGGTTCTGAAGTAGGCCATCAGGGCCGGGGACGGCCTATATGCAATACGGGACAGCGCCGCCGAATCATCCCTGTAAAGATGTGGCCCATGACAGTTCGAACCACCGCCCTGCGTGACATTTTGCTTGGTCGTCGACATGCGCTCCAGGCCGATGTGAGTGACCGTGTCCGGATCAGTCGCGCCGCCAAGGACCGCGAGGTCGGCGACATGCTCGACACCTCGGACGCCGATATCCAGAGCGGCATGGACTTCACCCTGCTTCAGATGAAGACCGAGATGTTGTCGAGCATCGAGCGGGCGCTCCGTCGATTGGAGGCCGGGACATACGGCGTCTGTGCGGAGTGTGATGAGGATATTTCCGAGAAGCGTCTTCGGGCGATTCCGTTTGCCGTGCGGTGCCAGTCGTGTGAACGCCAGCACGAGGGCACCGGGCAGCGGACGAACGGGCCGACCAGTGTCCGGTTTGAACCCGAGACCAGTTCCACCGCCTGGCGCTGAGCGTCCGGCGACCGGGCTGACACGCCCTCCAATGGCCTGTTCTACAATGGCCAGATGCAACTCAAGACGACGTTGGTGATGGTGGCCGCGTTGCTGGCTGCCCCGGTGGCTAGTCGAGCGCAGGTCATCACATCGGGCACAGACGCGCCGGTGGAGTTGACACTGGATCGCATGGTGGAGCTTGGCCTCCGCGACAGTTATCGGGTGCGGCATCTGCAGCTGGAAGTGGAGCGGACGCGCAGTTTGCTGAGTGCCGAACGCGCGGGCCTGAAGTCGCGCGTGTCGCTCAATATTTCGGCGCCCCAGTTCCAGAAAATTTCCGACAACAAGTGGAACTCCACCCTCCAGCGCAACGAGCTGGTGCGCGAGGACACACGTCGTTTCCAGGCGGAAATGTCCGTGCGGCAGCCGGTCATCCTCTTCGGATATCCCACCAACGGAGTCCTGTCGCTCAACAACCGCGTCTACCGCTACACGCAGGCGGACGGTGACGAGAAGGACACCACCTTCTACAACCGGTATTTCATCGCGTACAACCAGCCGTTGTTTCAGCCCAATGAGATGAAAAACGATCTTGAGGCGGCCGAGCTGAATCTACAGAAGGCCGAACTCCGGTACGCCAGCGACGTGGTCGCGGCCATCGACGACTATGCCTCCGATTACGTCGATTTGGTCACCGACGCCTTCCGCGTCGAACGGGCGGGTGAATTTTCTCGCGACCTTGTCATGGCCATGGACGCCGTGCGCGAGGTGGTGGAGGCCAATCCCACGCGTGCGGGAGACCTCGACCTGCTGCGGGTGGAGCTCGCCAACGCGCGCGAGGCCGAGAGCCAGTCGGCCAACAACCTCCGCAATCGTGAGCAGACCATCAAACAACGCCTCCAGATGCCGGCGGCGACGCCGGTCACGGTGAAGGCCGGCCTTGAGGTCGCGCCCATTGCCATCGATCCCTCGGAGGCCATTCGTCTGGCGTCCTCGCTCACCCCGCGCATCCGCCAGTTGACGATCGCCACCCGCGAGAACGAAATTCGGCTCGACGAAACCCGTGGGGAGAACGCGTTCCGGATGAACCTGGGATTGACCTACGGTCGCGAGGTGCAGGACCCGCGCTTTCAGAATCTCTGGAGTGAGCCCCGCAACAGCTACACGGTCGAGGTCACGGCCACGGTGCCCATCTGGGACTGGGGCCAGCGGCAACATCGTATTCAGGCGCAGCAGTTCTCGCTCGACCGTGCGCATCTCTCCCAACAGCAGGCCCTGTCGGAGATCGAGACCGAGATCCGCAACCTCGTCAACAGCCTGAACGACTACAGTCGTCGCACCCAGACGATGGTGGATACACTCCGCCTGGCTCACGAATTGACCGAAACGACGGTGTCGCGGTACCGCGCCGGAGAGGTCGGCCTGTCCGACCTCATGCAGGCGTTGTCGCGTGAGTCCACCACGGCCAACAATCTGCTCAACGCCTACCGTGGGTATCAGCAGGCATTGCGACGCCTGAAGGAAGTCACGTTCTTCGACTTCGAAGCGGGCCAACCGATCGTCGAACGCTTTAAAATTACGCCCGTTCGCAGCCAATGAGCCAATGAACCAATGAACCAATGAAGAGCGGTGGCATCACGCCGTATTCATTGCCTCATTGCCCCATTGGCCCATTCGCGAGCGCACTATCTCAACTCAACAGTGCGCTTGTGAATGCCACCTTTGACAGAGGCATATTCAAGTGTGATCGACCCGGTGCCGGTCACAATCCACGTGACCGAGGCGCGACTGCGACCCGCGATGCCGCTGCGCAACTCGATGCGATTGGGCGTCGTGGCCTGCGGGGTGAACGTCTCACCCTGCGGCCCCGTGGTGAGGCCGCCGGCCTGCACGGTCGCCCCTGACAGGGTGAAGGTGTCGGGTCGGCCTGAGTTGTAGATCTCTGCGGCTTCAATCCGGCTCGGAATGGCTTTGGTGTTCTTGATCTCGGCCGTCACGCGCCAGGTGTTGCCCGACAGTGTGGTGACCTTCACGTCGCCAAACTCCAGCAGCGGCATTTCGTCCGCGTGGAAGAGCGCAAACATCGTGTTGCGGTGGGCGAGTTCCTGCAGCATGAACGGCGGCGTCGTGCGACCGAACCACTTGGAGAAGCCGCCAATCTCGATGTCGCCCAACTCCGGGTGCGTAAACGCCGTCCAGTTCTTCCACCACGCTCCCATGCCGAGTTTGTCGTTGAAGAACAGCTGCTGCATTTCCTGCGGCACCGGACCATCCGGTTTCCACGCCTCGCTGTACAGCTGGCTGGAGGACCAGAGTTCGTTGGTGAACGCCACGGCGCCAAGCGCGTCGTGTGCCCAGTCGAGCGTGCCGCCGTAGACGGTGTACAGGTCACGCCACACCGTCATGTAGCGGTAGTAGGGGAGGATGAGTGCGCCACGGGTGCCCAGGTATTCGTAGGTCGCGTTGTCGCGGTTTGTGTAGTTGCCCGTCCGTTTGTAGTACTCGGAGCCGGGGCCACGCAAAATCATGCCGCCGCTGTTGTGCCACGACTGCACCGCCGCGATGTTCGGGTGGGCCTTGAGCCAGTCACCGACCGCACGGGTTTCCGGCCAGCTGAAGGGATAGCGGTTCGCGCCGCCCTGAATGTGGGCGGGCTGCCAATCCGAGGGGAAGTCGCGGTTCATGTCGTACCCGCCCTTGGGATCTTCTCCGCGGCGACCGTCGCCGTCGAGATCGCGCCCCTCAGAGCCAAGCATGATGTAGTCGCCGCGTGTGCCGGCTGGCGCCACCACCATCAGCCGCGGATCCACCGGGCTGATGACGTGTGTGCCTTGCCCGGGCACGTGTTTGCGCATCTGATGAATCTCGCCGTCTCCATTGAGGTCATCAGAGGTGTCTTCCGACAATCGCCCGTCACCGTCGTTGTCGTTCGGTTTCATGCCCGACCGCGACGGTCCGCCGGTCTTGAGGAAATTGTCACGTCCATCAGGATTCATCGTCGGCACGATGTAAAACGCGCGGCGGTCCACGAGGTCCTTGACCATGGGCAACGCGTCGTAGTTTTCCATCAGGAACCAGAGCAGGTAGAGGTTGACCTCTGCGCCCTGAATTTCGTTGCCGTGGATATTGGCATCCGCCCAGAACGCGGCCTTTGTGGTGTGCGCGCCGGTGTCGGGGTTGTTGACGATGACGATCCAGAGGTCACGGCCCTCGACGGATTTGCCGAGGCTCTGCAGGGTGAGGAATTTGGGGAACGCCTTCTGCAGGCGCTGCACGGCGTCCGTGATCCCTGCGTGGTCGTAATAGCGGTCAAAACGGAGGCTGACCTTGGGCTCGCGGTCGGGCTTGGCGAACATCTGCGCCGACGCGGTTGAGGTGAAGACCAGCGCACACAGCGCCGAGCACAACAGACGGGAGGTAAGTGTTGTCATGGTCAAAAACTCCTTAACGCAACGTCACGGGCGAAGTGAGGAGGCCGCCGGCGCGTTCCGCGTGGACCTCGATACGAGTGGTGGTGCCGGCCGTCGCCTGCACCAGCCAGGTGTAGGTCTGGCGACCGCCCATGCCGTCGATGCGCGGCGTTTGTTGTTGGATGTTGCCCGACAGTACTGTCATGCCGGCCGCAGGCATGAGGCGGACGGTGATCGGGCGGTTGAACCGCATGCGTGCGCCCAGTGCCATCTGCGTCGGGAAATATTTGTCGTTCACCACGGTGGTCGTCACCTGAAACACGCCGTCGCCTTTGGCCTCGACCGTGGTGTCGGTGACTTCGACCTTTGGCAACTGCTGACCGAGCCAGGTGGCGAAGTCGGCGTGGGACTTGGCGAGTGCCGCCACGTCGCCAACCGGAGGATTCACGCGGGCGTTCGGCACGAAGCCTCCCACCTCCACGTCGCCGAGCGTCGGGTGTTTCGCGGGTGTCCAGTTCACATAGCCCGTAATGTTCGCGGTGTCGAAGTGGGCGAGCCATCGAGCGTCCCGATTGGTGGGGGCGGCGCCGCTCGGACCACCAGCACCTCCGGTCGCCGGGGCCGGTAATGTCCACACGGGAGTCGTGAACGACGGCAGCCCCATCTGGTAATACACAAACTGCGCAAAGGATCCGGCTTCGTTTTCGGCGCCGGTGCCGCGCAGATTGGTCATCTCGTTGAACTTCTGGCTGACAAACTCGAAGTAGGCGCGATCCTGCGGGAGCAGGTTCGTCGGCACGTTGGGTGGATTGCCCTGCACGCCCGTCGCCGGCTGCCGCTGCGCCGGCGGAGCCGTGCGCAGGTTGTCATAGGCCGAAAACGTCAGTACGGCCGCGATGTTCGTGCGGTCATATACAAAGTCCACCAGCGCGCGTGATTCCACTTCGCTCACCATGTGCGGGCCGACGTGTGGCTGGAAGTACAGGTATTCGTGCTGGAAGTTCCGGTTGAGGTTCACGCCGTCGGTGCCCATGGACACGAAGGCGCTGACGTTGGCGGGATCGATCCCCTCCACCATGACCATGTAGCGGCCACGTTCCGCGCGCGCGCGATTGGCCTCGCGCATGAGCCGCGGTTCCGCAGGGTCGGCCATCATCGTCCCGGTCACATCCGGCACTCGCATCAGCGTGATCAGGCTGTCGCCGTTCAGATCCGCGCCAAGTTCGCGCACGTTGAGACCCCCCTTGGCCTCTTCACCCTTGATCGGCTTGTGCGCAATCTCATACCCCCGCATCGTCGAGACCAACTCCGCACCATCAGGATTCGCCCGAGGCACGATGTAGATGGTGTACTCGTCGAGCAGTTTCTTGATGTCCGCATTGGCGGCGTAGCCGGAGAGGAGCTGTTCGGCCGTCGCGATCGCCGCCGAGCCGCCAATGAGATGGTTCGCTTCGAGGTTGGCGACGATCAGGAGCGCAGGGCGGGTCTGGGGATCGGTCCCCTGTTTGTTGGCCACCGTCAGGAGCCAGACGTCGCGACCGGCATCGGTCTTGGTGAGACTCGTCAGGGTGGCGCGTGCTCCGTGCGCGGCAACGAGTGCCCGAAGGGCGCTGGTCAGCCCCTCGTAGTTCAAATATTGATCCGTGGATGCCTGCGCGCGCAAGGTGGGCGCGCCGGCCGTGACAGCGATGATGCAGGCGGCCAGCAGTGCGCACGCCCGAAGTGAATACCGATACATTCGTGAAAATCCTCCTGCGGTGACCGACAAAGAATACAAGACAATCCGGTTATCATTTGGCTCATGCGTTGCCTGATTTCTGGCGCTCTGGTTCTGGTTGCGGCGTGTGGGGGGGGAGGCGGGACGTCAACCCCGACTGCACCCGCCCCGATTCCGGCCAGTCTGGCCTGTGCGGCGTTGGGCTCGACGTCGGGCCTGGCGATCCTCAGCGGTGAGCAGTGTGGTGTGGCCACCACGCCGCTTGTCAAAATCAATCTGAAAGGCGTCGGAGGCAGCTCGGTCGGCACCTGCACCGGGACGATGATCGCCCCCCGCGCGGTCCTCACGGCCGCCCACTGTCTGGATGGGGATGTGGGCACGGCCCAGGTCTGGTTTGGCGTCACCGGGGCCCCGGAGATTGTCGCGAGCAGTTTTCAGTTTTATCCCGGGTACGTGTTCAACACCCCCAACGTCTTCGATGTGGGGGTCGTCTTGTTTGCTGAGGATCTCGGCCGCACGCCGATGCCGATTCTCACGAGCCGTCAGGCGACTGTCGGCGAAACGGCGATTGTGGCCGGCTGGGGTCGCGACGAAAACAGCGCCACCACCCAGCTCCGCGCGGGCAGCACCCGCATTTCCGGCGTCAACGCGAACTATCTTGAGACGTTGTTCTCTCCGCCGTCGGCGTCCGTGTGTTCTGGCGATTCGGGCGGGCCGATTCTGGTCTCGCAGGGCGGCCGCTGGGTCATCGCCGGGATCACGTCGGCGACCACGGGCGTGGCCTGCAACCAGGGGACAAATTTTTATCAGGCCATCTTCAATACAAACGTCCGGGATTTCATCCGTCTGCATGTCCCCACCGTGGGTGAGCGGTAAGAGCGGACGGGTTCCGGTGATAGGTTACGCACGTCAGGGGGAATGGACACGATGAGACGACTGCAATTGAAGACCATGTTGGTGATGACGGCGACGATGGTGTGTGCGCTGGTGTCGGGAAGTTCGGCACAGACGCAGAGTGTGTCGGACCTGCGGACGCAGGCCGAAACCTCCAAGTTCACGGAGTACACCTCCTACGACAACATGATGAAGTACCTGCAGGATTTGCAGGCGCGGAGCCTGGAGATGCGCCTCGGCACCTACGGTGAGACACACAGCGGTCGCGTGTTGCCGTACGCGGTGTACAGCCGCCCAACGGTGACGCAGCCCTGGGAGGCCTGGGCACTTGGCAAGCCGGTGATCGTGCTGGCCGCCGGTGTGCACGGCGGCGAGCGGACCCTGCGCGAGTCGGTGCTCATTCTCATGCGTGAGTTGTCGGATCGAACGTCGGCCGCCAACAAGATGCTCGACGATCTGGTGATCGTGGTGGTGCCGCAGATTAATCCCGACGGCTTTTCGAACGAGCCGAATCCGACACGCGGCAACCTCTGGGGGCTGGACCTCAACCGCGACTACATGAAGCTGGAACAGCCCGAGATTCAGGGCTACGTGCAGAACATCATTCTCAAGTGGGCGCCGTACCTCTTCATTGACGGCCACAACGGTGGGGCGTTCCCGTACAACTTGAACTACCAGTGCGGCAGCCACGCGGCCCACGATCAGCGCATCACGCAACTGTGCGACAAGAGCATCTTCCCGGCCATCGACAAGCGCCTCGCTGCGGAGCAGTTCCGGTCGTATTACTACCAGGGCGGCAACGCGCAGCAGTGGACCGTGGGCGGCTCAGAGCCACGCATCGGCCGCAACTACGGCGCGTTTGCGAACACGGTCGGCATCCTCTTTGAGTCGCCCGGTGGCCAGCCGATGGAGATCGGCGTCAAGGCGGGTCTGCTCGGCTACAAGGCCGTCGTGGAGTGGTCGCAGGCCAATCAGACGGCGCTGCGCGAGGTCGTGGACCGTGCCCGTCGCGAGACGATTGCCCTGGGCGAAAAACCCGGCGACATGGTGCCGATCGAAGTGAAGTACGACGCGGAAGATGAGCCGGCCAACTACCTGATTGGGGAAGGCCAGGGCGAGAACCGGAAGATCGTCGAGGTCAAGGGCGCGAGGCTCATGAAGAAGCCGGTCGCGACGCTCTCACGTCCGCGTCCCTACGCCTACGTCTTGCCGCGTGAGGCCACCGACGCTGTGGCGCTGCTGCGTCAGCATGGCATCACCGTGGAGCAATTGACCGCGCAGTCGTCGCTGGCCGTCTCGGCGTACACCGTCAAGGGCGTCACCCACAGCACGGTCTACAACCACGCGGCGGCGACGTCGATCGAAGTGGGTGAGGTGCTCGAACTCACGCGCAACTTCCCGGCCGGCAGTTACGTGGTGCGCACCGCGCAGATGCAGGGACGGGTGCTGATGCACCTGCTCGAACCCGAGTCCACCGACAACGTCATCTACTGGAATCGCATGGACGCCTGGGTGCCGCGCCCAGGCGCGCGCGCGGCCGGACCGGCTGACGATGACGCGCCGCCGCAGGCAGCGGCCGGTCGTGGTCGTGGCGCTGGTGCAGCTGGAGCGGGCGGTGGACGTGCCGGTGGGGCAGGCCCCGGTCGTGGCGGCCAGGCCGCCACGCCCCCGCTGGTGCCCATCTTCAAGGTGATGCAGCCGACTCCGATGCCGCTCAGGATTGTTCCGAACTAAATGGATGACCTGCTGAAGTGGCGAGGTGAGTTTCCGATTCTCGAGACGTGTACGTACCTGGTGAGTCATTCACTGGGGGCGATGCCGGCCAGAACCGAGACACACCTCGCCACGTTCGCCCGGGAGTGGGGCACACGCGGCGTTCGCGCGTGGCATGAAGGATGGTGGGAGATCGGCCGGGTGACCGGCGATCTGCTCGCTCCCACCATTGGCGCAGCACCCGGCACCATCTCGATGCACCAGAACGCGACGGTCGCACAGTCGATCGTCACGTCGTGTTTTTCGTTTGACGGCCCGAGAAATCGCATCATCGTTCAGGACCTCGATTTTCCATCCAATCACTACCTGTTTCACGGCTTCGAGCGCTACGGCGCCGAGGTGGTGACGGTCGACTCGGGTGACCGGGTGCGCGGGCGCATCGATCAGGTGGTTGACGCGATCGACGAGCGCACGGCGTTCGTGAACCTCTCGCTTGTGCTCTTCCGCAGCGCACACCTGCAGGACGTCGTCCCCGTGATCGAAAAAGCGCATCGGGTGGGGGCGCGTGTCGTACTCGACCTGTATCAGGCCGCCGGCGCCGTGCCGGTGGATGTCACCGCGTTGGGCATCGACTTCGCCGTCGGTGGGAGCGTGAAGTGGTTGTGTGGTGGTCCCGGTGCGGGGTACCTCTACGTGCGTCCGGACCTGATGCACGAACTCCGGCCCGCGGTTGTCGGGTGGGCGGGACACGCCGAGCCGTTCCAGTTCGAGCCCGGGCCCATCGCGTATGCCGAGGGGCTGGAGCGGTTTCAGAGCGGTACGCCCAACGTTCCGTCGCTGTACTCCGCACGTGCGGGCTATGAGATTGTCGCGGAGATTGGGGTGCCGGCCATCCGGGCCAAGTCCCTGCGGCTCACGCGTCGGTTGATGGACGCGGCGCAGGCGAATGGGTGGCGGCTCAACACGCCGGACGGTGATCATGAACGTGGGGCCTCGGTCGTGATCGATGTGCCGGACGGCGCCGCAGTCACACAGAGCCTGATTGCGCGCAATGTGATCGTGGACTACAGGCCTGGTGCGGGCATTCGCATCGCACCGCATTTTTATAATACGGAAAGCGAGATCGACCACGCGGTTGATGTCCTTGCAGAACTGGTCGGAGCGTCATGACGGAGATTCGGACGATTGCGGTCCTCGGCGCGGGCACCATGGGCCATGGCGTGGCCCACGCGGCGGCCGCCTCGGGCTTCCAGACGCGGCTGTATGACGTCTCCGATACCTCCCTGACCAAGGCTCGCACGCAGATTGACGGGATTTTGCGCAAGGCCGTGGAACTGGGCAAGCTGCAGACGACCGATGCCGACGCCGCCATGGCCCGGTTGTCGACCTCGTCGAATATTGCCCAGGTGCTGGGTGACGCGGATCTGGTGATCGAGACCGTACCGGAACGTATCGACATCAAGGTCAAGCTGTTTTCGGACATTCAGCAGTACGCCCCGGCCTCGGCGATCGTGGGCAGCAACACCTCGGCGCTGAGTATCACCGAAATGGCCAGCACCCTGACTGATCCCAGTCGGGTGGCGGGCATGCACTTCTTTAATCCCGTTCACAAGATGAAACTCATCGAAATTGTGCGGGCGCTCGAATCAAGCGAGCGGGCGCTCGAGACGATCGAGGCCGTCTCAAAGCGCATGGGCAAAGAGACCGTGCTGGTGCGTGAGGCGCCTGGGTTCATCACCTCCCGGGTCAACGCCAGCATCGGCAATGAAGCGTTTTACATGCTGATGGAGGGTGTGGCCTCCGCACGCGACATCGACAAGGCGCTGAAGCTCGGTCTCAACCATCCGATGGGCCCCTTTGAGCTGGTGGACCTGGTCGGGCTCGACACACGGTTGAGCATCCTCGAATATCTGCACCGAAGCATGGGCGAAAAATACCGGCCGTGTCCGCTGCTCGCGCAGTACGTCAAGGCCGGACGTCTGGGCAAAAAGGTGGGCAAGGGCGTCTATGAGTATTGACGTCACCATCGACAGTCGCGTCGCGACGCTGTGCGTCAATCGCCCTGACGTCCGCAACGCGCTCGACACGGTGACGGTGCAGGAGATGACGTCCGCCCTCTCGTCGCTCATTGTCAACGACGAGGTCGGCGCCATCATTGTCACCGGCGGTGGCGACAAGGTGTTTGTCTCGGGTGCGGATATCAACGCGATCCGGTCGCGCGGGCGTGATGAAGGCCTTGCAGCCATCAATCAGTCCTTGTTCGCCCTGCTGGACCGTTGTCCCAAGATCACGATCGCGGCCGTGAACGGCCTCGCCTTTGGTGGCGGCTGTGAGCTGGCGATCGCGTGTGATCTCCGGGTCGCGGCCGATCACGCAACGTTCGCACAGCCCGAGGTCGCCCTCGGGATCATTCCCGGTGCCGGCGCCACACAACGACTCCCACGCCTGATTGGGCTGGGCCGCGCCAAACACATGATTCTCACAGGCGATCCGATCGATGCGCAGACCGCGCTCGCGTGGGGACTGATCTCGTCGGTCGTCCCTGGCCCGGACCTCGCATCGGCGGCGCGCGCGCTGGCGGATCGGATTCTGTCGCGAGGGCCATTGGCTGTTCGTCTGGCGAAGGCGGCGATCAACGCCTCCGCGCGTGTGGATCTCGAATCGGGACTCCTCATCGAAACACTCGCACAATCGATCTGTTTCCAGTCGGAAGACAAGCAGGAAGGCACCACGGCGTTTCTGGAAAAACGCCCGGCAAAGTTCACCGGCCGCTAGAGTAAGAGAGTCACGGAGAGTTCATGCAGCTGACCACGCTCGACTGGGTGATTGTTGTCGGGTCGATAACTCTGTCGTTTGTCCCGGCGCTCTGGATGGCGCGCAGGGCGGGACAGAGCACTACGGAGTTTTTCACCTCCGGCCGCGCCGCGCCGTGGTGGCTGGTCGGGGTGTCGATGGTGGCGACCACCTTCAGCACCGACACGCCCAACCTGGTCACCAATTTGGTGCGTGAGGGCGGCGTGTCCGCCAACTGGGTCTGGTGGGCGTTCCTGCTCACCGGCATGACGACGGTCTTTTTTTACGCGCGACTGTGGCGCCGGCTTGGCGTGGTCACCGACCTTGAGTTTTATGAACTGCGGTACTCCGGCAGAGCGGCCACGTGGGTGCGCGGGTTCCGGGCCGTCTACCTCGGGGTGATCTTCAACGTGATGATCATGGCGGCCGTGAATCTGGCCGCCGCCAAGATTGCCAACGTCCTGCTCGGATGGCCGATGTGGCAGACCTTGCTGGTGTGCAGCCTGCTCAACGTCGCGTTTGCGGCGGTCTCCGGTTTGTGGGGCGTGCTGGTCACCGACCTCTTTCAATTCGGCATCGCGATGACCGGATCGGTCGCGGCCGCCGTGTATGCACTAAAGCGTCCGGAAGTGGGTGGGCTCGATGGGCTCATCGAGAAGATTCGGCCCGAGACGCTCGCGATGTTGCCCGACCTGAGCGACTGGGGTGTCGCCCTTCCCATCTTCATCGTGCCCCTGGCCGTGCAGTGGTGGTCCACGTGGTATCCAGGGTCGGAACCTGGCGGCGGGAGTTACATCGCGCAGCGCATGCTGGCCGCAAAATCCGAGCGTGATGCGCTCTCAGGCACGCTGCTGTTCAACGTCGCCCATTACGCGTTGCGTCCCTGGCCGTGGTTGATCGTCGCGCTGGCGTCGATGTTGGTGTTTCCGGAAGTGGCCGACATCGGCCGCGCGTTGCCCCACGTGGATCCACGTCTGCTCGGCCATGACATGGCCTATCCGGCGATGTTGACGTTTCTGCCCGCGGGCATTCTTGGCCTGATGGTCGCGGGACTGCTGGCTGCGTATATCTCCACCATCTCCACACACCTCAACTGGGGCACGTCGTACCTGGTCCACGACATGTATCGCCGGTTCATGCGCCCCGGGCAGACCGAGGCGCACTACGTCATGGTGGGTCGGCTCGTCACGGCGCTGCTCATGCTCGTCGCCGCGCTGGTGACCCTGGTGCTGGAGTCGGCGCGGGGAAGCTTCAACCTGCTGCTGTCAATTGGCGCGGGAACAGGCCTGTTGTATCTGCTCCGGTGGTTCTGGTGGCGTATCAACGCGTGGAGCGAGATTGCCGCCATGGTCAGTTCGTTTGGTCTCGCACTGGTCGTGTTCTACATGGAGCGGCAAGGCACCGCGTGGCCGAGCCATGTGACGCTGATGGCCACCGTTGCGATCACGACGGTGGTCTGGCTGGCCGTCGCGTATCTGACTGAACCCACCGATCACGCGACGTTGCAGAAATTTTATCGGCTGGCCAGGCCCGCGGGCCCCGGATGGGCCGACGTGCGTCGACAGTGTGGAGACCTGGCGCCGCTCGACAGCTTGAACACAGCGTTTGCGGCATGGGGCCTTGGGTGTGTGCTCGTGTACAGCGCGTTGTTTGGCACGGGGCATGTTCTGCTCGGCCACACGACGAGTGCGTGGATCTCCGGGGCGATCTTCGTGACCAGCGTGGTGATGTTGCGACGCCTGTGGCCCTCCCTGTGGACCAGCCCGTCGTAGCCGTCGTGCTTGCGCGTGGCCTGGGCACGCGCATGCAACAGGGGACAGGCAGGGATCTCGCACCGGACCAGACGGCGGCCGCCGCTGCCGGGCAGAAGGGGATGATGCCGCTGCCTGGCCCGGACGGTCGGACGCGCCCGTTTCTCGACTACGTGTTGAGCGCGCTCGCAGACGCCGGGTTCGTGGACGTCGCGCTGGTCGTGGCGCCAGTGACGGCCGATGGAACATCGAATCCGATGCGCGACTATTACGGCGGCGACGGGCGTCCGACGCGTGTGCGCATCACGTTTGTCGTCCAGGAGGCCGCGCGTGGCACGGCCGACGCAGTGGCCGCGGCAGCAGCGTGGATTGCGGGCAGGCCGTTTGTGGTGCTCAATGCGGACAACCTGTACGGCGTGGAGGCCCTGCGGGCACTCCGTGAGGCGTCAGGACCCGCGTTGCCCGTGTATCGACGTGATGATCTGGTGAAGTCGAGCGGAATTCCGGCGGAACGTGTTGGCGCGTTTGCGCTCCTGCAGGTGACCGCAGACGGATATCTGGCTGACATCGTCGAAAAGCCAGGTGTGGATGCGGTGAGCGCGGCCGGGCCTGGCGCGCTCATCAGCATGAATTGCTGGCGCGGCGATCACGCAGTGCTGCAGGCGTGTCGGGAGGTGCCGGTCTCGTCGAGGGGCGAATTTGAACTCCCCGCGGCCATTCGGCTGGCAGTCGCTCGCGGCAGCCGCATTCGCGCGATCCCTGCCGCAGGTCCTGTGCTCGACCTGTCGAGGCCGGACGATGTGGCGTGTGTGGTGGAACGGTTGCGTGGTGTGGAGGCCCGTCCATGAGTGAGCCGGTGGTTGGGCGCGAGGCGCTTGTCGCCTTGGCCGAGCAGGAGTTTCTCAAGCGTACGGGGCGTCCCCCCGTGTGGCGGTGGCACGTGCCGGGCCGCATTGAGATCTTTGGCAAACACACCGACTACGCCGGTGGGCAGTCGTTGCTGGCCACCGTGCCGCGTGGATTCGCGGTGGTGGCCTCTCCGCGCGCGGATGGGGATCTGCGCGTGATTGATGCGCGACACCACGAAGAAGTCCTGATTCCCTCCAGCGACACCGAGCCGCGGCGGGGCTGGGTCAACTACGCCGCCGTGACCGTGCGTCGGCTCGCGCGGAATTTTCCCGGAATTCCATTGGGCGCCGACATTGCGATCGCCAGTGATCTGCCTCGTGCCGCCGGTGTCAGCAGTTCGAGCGCGTTGGTGGTGGGCCTGGCCAGCGCGTTGATTCGTCGGTCGGGGGTGGACGCGCGTGCGGACTGGCGTGACGTCATCACCTCGCCGGAGGATCTCGCGTGGTACCTCGGGTGTGTGGAAAATGGCCTGTCGTACAAGACGCTGGCCGGGACCTCAGGCGTGGGCACACAGGGCGGCAGCCAGGATCACACGGCGATCCTCGCGTGCAAGGCCGACCACGTCAGTCATTTTTCGTTTATGCCCGTGCGGCGCGTGAGTGACACGCCGATGCCGGCCGACTGGACGTTTGTCATTTTGTCGAGCGGCGTCCATGCGGACAAGGCCGGGTCCGTGCGAGAGCGGTACAACCGCGCGTCACTCGCCGTTCGTGCGCTGGTGTCGATCTGGCAGTCACAGACAGGGTCGACCAATCCGTCGCTGTCTGCGGCCCTGGCCAGCAGTTCCGACGCCGAAGGTCGGCTGCGCGCGGCCCTCAGCCGCGAGGCCGTACCCGACTTTACGCCGGCCGATCTCGATCGCCGCTTGACGCAGTTGTCGCGCGAGCTCGCGCGGGTGCCGCTGGCGGTGGAGGCGTTTGCCCGCGCGGATCGCGACGCGATCGGCGCGCTGACGCGGGCGTCGCAGGCGGACGCGGAGGACCTGCTCGGCAATCAGATTCCCGAAACCTGCGCGCTGGCCCGGCTGGCGTATGACCACGGCGCGTTTGCGGCGTCAGCCTTTGGTGCCGGCTTCGGCGGCAGCGTCTGGGCGCTGGCGCCATCCGACCACGCGGAAGTCTTTGCCACCCGTTGGCGACAGGCCTACGTCGACACGTGTCACCCGACCGGCAACGTCGAGTCGTTCACCTGCCGACCTGGGCCGGCGGTGACGGAGATTGAGGAAGGCTGAAGGTTAAAGGCCGTAGGCCACAGGTACGGATCGCGTCCGTACCTGAGGGGGATGTCCCAATAACTGTTGAAATTTGAAGCGGCGGCTCCCGCTGCTCGTGATAACACGAGT
>CAYZLT010000022.1:0-15940 GCA_964479175.1 uncultured Solibacteraceae bacterium
GTGGTCAGGGCGGCCTGCTCGACGTGGCGCTCGATCCGGCGTTCGCGACCAACCAGCTCATCTATTGGAGCTTCTCCGAGCCGCAGGCGGAACGGATGAACAACACGGCGGTAGCCCGCGGCAAGTTCGTGGACGGCGCGACCCCGAAGGTCGAAAACGTGCAGGTCATTTACCATCAGGCCCCCTCGCTCAACTCGGGCGGGCACTACGGCTCACGTCTGGTGTTCGGGCGTGACGGGACGCTGTTCATCACGCAAGGCGATCGCCAGATTGAGGCGGGCCGCGCGCTGGTCCAGAAAATGGACACGCTCATCGGAAAGATTGTGCGCATCAATCCGGATGGATCGATTCCGAAGGACAATCCGTTTGTCGGCAAAGACGGCGTGCGACCGGAGATCTGGTCGCTGGGCCATCGCAACATCCAGTCGGCGGCCATCAATCCGGCGACGGGGGACGTGTGGGAGGTGGAACACGGCACCCGCGGAGGCGACGAACTCAACATCGCCCGCAAGGGTCTCAACTACGGGTGGCCCGACGTCGCGTACGGGATCGAATACCGGGGCCAGCCTATTCGCGAAGGCGCCACCGCGCGGGCCGGCATTGAGCAGCCGATCTACTACTGGGATCCCGTCATCGCGCCGAGCGGCATGATGTTCTACACCGGCGACCTGTTCCCGGCGTGGAAGGGCAGCCTTTTCGTCGGCGGCCTTGTGACGACCAATCTTGTGCGTCTCGATCTCAAAGGTGATCGCGTCGTCGGTGAAGAACGCCTGTTGAAGGACCTGCAGCCGGCGCCCGAGCGCATTCGCGACGTGCGTCAGGGCCCCGAAGGGGCCGTCTACGTCGTGACGAACGCGACCCAGGGCAGCGCCGGTCGCGTGTTGAAGCTGATCCCGAAAAAATAGTTCGCCCCAAAATGAGCTCGGAGGCGATGTTTCAACAATCGCCTCCGAGCTCGTTTTGGTATTCAGTTGAACGCCCAGACGGCAAGGGCGACGGCGGTGACCGCGAGAAAAAAGATCGCCTTGCCGACCAGTTGAGCCTTCACGATCGCCGCCGGATCATCGGCCGCGACTTTTTTGGCGAGCGAATGCGCAAAGCCAATGGTCAACGTCATCAGCACCACGACGGTGAGTTTGGCGTGGAAGAGGCCCGGCATGTTGCCAAAGCCGTCCCACTTGGCGAACACCAGTGTGAGGCCCGTCAGCCAGAGGATCACGAGCCCAATGTCGCGGACACGCGCGATGGCCGGGGAAAACTTTTTCAGGGCGCGCCGCTCATCCGGCGTCGCCTTCGCCATGAGGCCGGCGATCACCAAGTTGCCGAAACCGGCCGACAATCCCATGGCGAGCCCGAGGAAGTGCAGCACCAACAACGCACGAAACGCATCAACCATATCCAACCCCCACTGACACAGGCCTGGTCAGGCACGTGGGCCCGCCGCCGCCCATCAACGAAATGTCGGCACCATCGTAAACCCGTACCTCGGCGCCCGCGCGTTCCAATCCCGCGCGCGTCTTGGGATTGCCCTCGACCATCACACATCGGCGCGGTGCCGCGGCAAGGACGTTGGCGCCCATCGAGTCAAATTCTTCATCAGGCACCTCGACGAGGGCGTAGCCCAGGTCCAGCAGTCGCTCGCGGAAGGACACCGGCATCAGCGGCGAATACACCACAGCGAGGTCATGATCGACGGGACTGATGAGTGACATCAGGTGGAACACGTCCCCCGGACCGCGATAGTGCGGCAACGGGACCACGATCAGCTCGTCGATGGTGTCACCCAGCAGCGTGCGAAGCTGCCGAATCCCCTCGTCGTTGGTGCGGTAGCCGCGTCCCACGGCGGCCAGTCGTGGCCCGAGCCAGGTAAAGTCGCCACCCTCGAGCTGTCCTGGTGCACGGATCTCGCCGAGAAGGTTGATCCCGAGATGCCGGTACGACTCAGCCAGCGCCGCGGGTTCCCCGGCACGCTGCGGTTTGCCCATCCGGCACAAAATTGCGCCTCGCGCGGACATGATCGACGCATCCCGCACGTAGATGGCATCGAGCGTCAGGCCCTCGTGTGCGGTGTGTAGGGCGACGATCGACGCATGCGCCGCACACAACGCGACAAACGCGTCGAATTGATCACACGCCCTCGCAAGATCGGGTGCTGCGGTGAAGTGCAGGTCCCGCCATTCGCGCGCGATCTTGTCTGCGCTGGCGAACGCGTCCCGAGGGTGGCGCACGAGGATGCGAGACCAGGGGCCGACGTCGGTCATCGCCAGGGTTCCGGGTTCAGCGTTCATGGTGCGTCTCGCGGGACACCCAGACATAGACAGGCAGTCCAGCCATCAGCAGCAGAAAACCCCAATAGACCGTCTCCGCCCCTGCGCCGCCGATGGCCCAGAGTGAATAACTGAAGGCCAGGGAGGCGACGATGCGCATGCCGTGCGAGAGCGGAGCGTCGCCGATACGAAACGCTGCGAGCGCGCAAAATGCGTAGGGAATCAACGCCGCCAGCGTCGCCAGCAGAATGATGAACGTGAACAGGTCGACCAGGCCGCGTGTGTAGTTGGAGGCAATCAACAGTGACGCCAGCGTGCCCGCGATCACCATCCCTGTCACGGGTGTTCCGCTCGGGGACAAACGCGTGAAGGCGCTGGGGAACAGGCCGTCACGGGCCACAGCCAGTGGAAGCTGGCCAACGACGAGCGTCCAGCCGTTGAGCGCACCGAGACAGGAGATGGCGGCACCAAGGGCGACCAGCCCGGCCGCGGCATTACCAAACAACACGCGGGCACCGTCGGCAAACGGAGCGGTCGACGTGGCCAGCACATTGGCAGGCACCAGCGACATGACGCCGATGGTGCTGACGATGTAGATGGCGGCGGCCAGGAGGGTGCCCACGACCGTCGCTCGCGCGATGGTGCGCTGGGGATTGGCGATATTGCCGGCGGGAATCGTCGCGCACTCGAGCCCGAGGAACGCCCAGAGCGTGAGTGTGGTGACTTCCGTGATGCCGGCCGCAACCTCCCGTGGTCCCGTTGCCGTCACCGCGAAAGCCTCCGGGTTGAAGTAGAACAGCCCTCCGATGCCCACGAGGGCGAGTGGCAGGATCTTGACGACCGTTGTCAGGACCTGCACCTGGCCTGCGCGCCGCACGCCACTGACGTTGATCCCGATAAACACCCAGACGAAGCTGATCGCCAGCAGCGCCGCCAGCGCCGGTGTGCGGACGATGGTGGGGATGAAGGGATCGAGGTAGCCCACCCCGGCGACTGCCAGCGCCGCCAGTGTGGACCAGACGGAAATCCAGTATCCCCAGGCGACGAGGAACGCCGGGACGTCGCCAAACGCCATCCGGGTGTAGGCGTAGGGGCCGCCTGCTGCCGGGATGAGGCGCGCCAGGTGGGCAAACACCAGGGCCAGGCATGTGGCACCGGCAGCTGAGAGCACCCAGCCAGCCAGACTCAGACCCCCGAACGCCGCCAGAGAGGCGGGCAGCAGGAAGACACCCGACCCGATCATGTTGCCCATGACCAGCGCGACGGCCATGCCGAACCCGAGCTGCTGCCGTGAGGGCATCGTTGCCATCGCCGCGAACGTTATCACCGACCTCGGCTATCCTGTGTGCTGACATGCCGAGTTACGGACAGCCCTACTGGACACGCAAAGCCAAATCCGCTGCGCGCGGGACAAAACCGCTGAAAGGCGACCACACCACCGATGTGGTCGTGATTGGCGGGGGACTCACCGGCTGTGCCACGGCGTATGCGCTCGCGCAGGCCGGCCTCAAGGTCGTGGTGCTCGAAGCAGAGACGGTGGCGTCGGGTGCGACGGCCCGCGCGATGGGCACCATCCTGCCCACGCCTGATGTGTCCTACGCCGTGGCCACCAAGTCCGCCGGTACCCGCCCGGCCAAAGTGTTTTTCACTGAGGTCCGGCGCGGCGCCAAGGATCTGGTGTCCGTGCTCAAGAAGCTGCGAATCAGTTGTGAGCTTGCGCCGGCCGAGCTGCTGATCAACGCGCCGTTCACCAACGACGCGGCGGTGCTCAAGAAAGAAGTGGCGGCACGCAAAGCCGCGAAGCTGGATGCCACCTGGGTGGCGCAGTCGACGTCGCATGACGCGCTCGCGACCGAAACCCAGGGCGCGATGCGACTGAAGGAATGCGCGACGATGGATCCCGTCAAAGCGGCGAAGGGATTTGCCGACGCCGCGATCAAGAAGGGCGTGCGCATTATCGAACACGCCCGTGTGAAGAAGACGACCTTCACCCGCAAGACCGTGACCGTCGTGCTCGACGGCGCCACCATCACCGCGACCGGGGTGGTCGTGGCGACGGGTGAGCCCGGCACGGTGTTTCATCAGCTTGAGCGCCACGTGCGGGCCACCCGCGGCTACATGGTGGTGACCGACCCCTTGACCGCCGCCATGCGCGCGGCCGCGGGCCCCAGGACCGCGCTGTATACCGAGTCCACCGAGTCGCCCCGGTGGTTGCGCTGGCTGCCGGATGGTCGCGCGATGTTCACCGGTCTTGCCGGGCCTGAGGTGGCGGAGCCGTTACGTGACAAGGCCGTGATTCAGCGAACAAACCAGCTGATGTACGAGTTGTCGTTGCGGTATCCGGACGTTTCCGGCCTGCCGCCGGCATTCGGATGGGATCTGCCGGTCGTGACGACCGCCGATGGCCTGCCGTGGATCGGTCCGCACCGAAATTATCCCTTTCATTTTTTCGCGATTGCGCTAGGATGGCACGGCGAGTCGTGCGCGTGGCTCGCCGCGCAAGCGGCCGTCCGTCATTTCACCGGGAAGTCGACCAAAGACGACGCGTTGCTGGGTTTTGCCAGAGCGCTCTAACATCGGGTCAGGGGTGCCTATGCAGCTCTTCAACACCACAGCGCTTCGCGAACATTTGTTGCGTCGGGCGGGATTTGGTCTGACGTCGGCGGAGCGTGACCACTACCAACAGGGTTCGTACACCGAGATCGTTGATGAGCTGGTGGGGTTTGATCCCGCGGCCACCGATGTGGATCACCTGATCCAGCAGTCCGGGCAGGTGGGCGTCACCTCCCGCAATGGGGTCTTCACCCCCAACATCGTGATCAACGATGCGCGGCAGCGCTGGTTGTTCCGGATGGTGCATACCCCGGCTCCGCTGCAGGAGAAGATGGCGCTCTTCTGGCACCACCACTTCGCGACCGCCTACAGCAAACTTGCCGGCACCTTCGGGGCCACCGAGGGCGCTCGCATGATGGACGCGAAGCCGTCCACCGACACCGCAGGCGTGCGCGGGCAGATCGAGCTCTTCCGCCAGATGGGCATGGGCCGCTTCCGTGACCTGCTGGTTGAGGTCGCGAAGGACCCTGCGATGATCGTGTGGTTGGACGGCCGGACAAATTTCAAGGCGCAGCCCCAGGAGAACTTCGGCCGCGAGCTCATGGAGCTCTTTACGTTCGGCATCGGCCACTATGTCGAGGCGGACGTGTATGCCGCCGCCCGGACGTTCACCGGGTGGAACCTCACCTTGCTGGGCACCCGCGACACGCCGACCGCGCGATACGCGTTCAACTACAACGCCGCGCAGCACGACGTGGCCGCCAAGACGTTCACGTTTGCGATCTATGCCAACGGGTCCAAGACGATTCCCGCCCGGGCGGCCGCCAGCGGCATGCAGGACGGGATTGATCTGATCGACGCACTCGCCCATCATCCCGAGACCGCGCGCCGCCTGGCGCGGCGGCTCTGGACCTGGTTCGTCAGTGATGTGGAAGCGCCCGATGACGCCTGGGTCGAAAACATCGCCGGGATCTACCTCTCGAATGACACGCAGATCCGGCCCGTGATGCGTGCGGTCTTCTTGAGCACACACTTCCGCAGCTCAAGTCGCCATTTTAACCGCTACGCCTGGCCGGTGGAATACGTCGTGCGCGCGATGAAGGAAGTCGGCTACGTGGGATTCTCGGTGAACGACACGCTGACGCCGATGCTCAACATGGGGCAACAGTTGTACGAGCCGCCGGACGTCAACGGCTGGGCGCTCGGGTCGGCGTGGTTTTCGACCGGCTCGATGCTGGCGCGGATGAACTTTGCGTCTGCCCTGGTGACCAATCAGCGGTTCGAATTGCGGAATGCCTCACGTGCGTCAAAGGCGACGCCGGAACAGTTGTACGAGTTTGTGGCAGGCCGGCTCACGTTGTCCACCATTCCCGCCCCGGTTCGGACGGCACTGCTTGACTATGTCCGCGCGGGCGGCACGTGGACCGGCTCGGAAGCCCAGTTGCTCAGCAAGACGGGTGGTCTGTTCCACCTGCTTGTGGGCTCCGGCGAATTTCAGTTCGTGTAGAAGGGGACCCGAGCATGAAGGTCACTCGACGACAGTTTGTCAAAGGCGGCGTCACGGCATTTACCGTGAGCATGGCGGCCCCGGCCTTTTTGTCGGACATCGCCCGCGCGCAGGGCGCATCTCGCCGGAATCTCGTCGTGCTCTACCTGAGCGGCGGCAATGACGCGCTCAGCACGCTGATTCCCTACACCGATCCGTTCTACTACTCCCGCAGACCCACACTGGCGGTGCCCGCCGCCAACGTCCTTCAGGTCGGTGCGGATAAGTCCGGCAAGGCGCTCGGTCTGCACCCACGTCTCACGGGGCTGCGCCAGATTTTCGACGCCGGTGATCTCGCCATCATCCAGCGCACGGGATATCCCAACTCCAGCCGCTCGCACTTTCTCGGCACGGACATCTGGTCCACGGCCAATCCGGCCAATTCCACCGGCACCGGGTGGCTGGGACGGTACCTCGACGCGTTGCCTGATCCGGTTGATCCACTCGTTGGATGGAACACGGTGCGGGAATTGCCGCATTCACTCGAAGGGCGCAAGGTCGGTGTCCCCTCCATTCCCAGCGTCGCCGGCTATGCGTTCTCCAGCCCGAACGCCGGCGCCGAAGCGACCTACTCGCGCGCGACGATGGCGAACATCGCGTCGCATGTGCCGGTGGATCGGCCACACGTCGCCTTCGTGAATGGCACATCAATGGCGGCGCTGGCCACACTGGATCGGGTGGCGTCGGTCGCGTCGTACACCGGGACGGTGGCGTACGCCAATAACGGATTGGCGCAGGCCCTCAAGGCCGTCGGCGGGGCGATTTCCCGCGGCATCGGCACCAAGGTCTTCTGGGTGCAGACTGGTGGCTTTGATACACACGCAGGCCAGGGCACCAATCAGGCCAACGGGTCCTATTCCAATTTGATGGGCACGGTTGGCGACAGTCTGCTGTCGTTCTACAACGACATGCGCAACCAGGGGCTGCTGCAGGACACCCTGGTGTTGCAGTTTTCAGAGTTCGGTCGTCGGGTCATCGAAAACGGCAGCACCGGCACTGATCACGGCGCCGCGGGTGTGATGATGGCGCTTGGTGGCGGGGTGAATGGTGGCCTCTATGGCAGCGCCGCCAGTCTCAATCCGAACAACGCGGATGGCTCTCTGGAAAACAGCGGCAACGACGTGCGGTATGAAACCGATTTTCGCGGCGTGTATGCCCGAGTATTGGACCAGTGGCTCGGCGCAGATTCGATTCCGATTCTCGGCGGCAACTTCCGCAACAGCGCGTTGTCGTTTCTCTGAATCTGCCAGCGAGGCGCCCTCAGCGGCGGTGTGCTCCACCCGTCAGCGCCAGGGTCCACGTGGATCCGACCGTCCAGGCGACGTCCCCCGGGTTGTACGGGGGTAGACTTCCGATGTGTTCTCAAAGCTCTCCAAATTCACACTGGCGCGCGCCGTGCTCACGCACGACGTCCCGGTGTACGTCCAGTTTTACGTGACCGCGCGCTGCAATCTCACGTGCCAGCAGTGCAACATCATCTACGCCAACTCGGACGTTCGGGAGTGCACGCTGGATGAAATCAAGCAGATTGCCGACAACTTCGCCACGCTCAAGGTCGCCATCATTCTGCTGACCGGTGGGGAGCCGTTTGCCCGGCAGGACTTGCCGGAAATCATCCAGGCGTTCACGGAGCGGGGCATCCACGTCCGGATGCAGACCAACGGGCATGCCAGCCAGGAACAAATTCAGAAGGCCATCGAGTATGGCGGCAACGACATTTCCATCTCACTCGATTCTCTGCGACCGGACGCGCAGGACCATATCAACGGCGGCTTTGGCAAGTCGTGGCACGAAGCCCTCAGGACCATTGCCACGTGTACCAAATACCTTTCCAAGACCGGGAGTTTTGCCGCGCTGGGGTGTGTGCTCCAGCGCGCCAACCTGCGTGACATCCCCGAGGTCATTCGGTTTGGCAGTGAAATTGGGTGGTTCATATCCCTTGTGCCCATTCATGTGACCACGCATTCGACACCGATGAACTTCAGAACGTTCGATCAGAGCCTGCGTTTCACACCAGAAGAGTATGAGGCGGTGGCGACACTTCTGGCGACTGTGCGCCAGATGCGACGCGCCGGCGCGCTGCTCTACGACAGCGATCGGTACCTCGATGATATTCAGCGGTTCATCATCGGCGAACCCACGACCTGGCGCGCCAAAAACGGCGGGGTGTGTGACAGCCCCAATCTTTACTTCGCGGTCCTGCCCAATGGCGACTTTGCCCCGTGCTGCGACCATCGCCTGTCTGCCGGGGTCCAGACGTTCGCTCCCGACTTTCCGAAGACGTTCAGAGACAGGACTTTTCGACGGACGGTGCACGGCGTGACGTCCGCATGCGCCGGTTGCATGTATGGCAGTTATCCGGAGATCACGATCTCCACGCGGTTTTTTGCCGCCAAGGTCCAGCGTGTGCAACAGTTCTTCACGTCGCCTCCGCCAAAGCCCTGGCCCGTCTCCTATGAGGCGCTTCTGAGCCTGGCTGAAAACATCCGACGCGACGAGGCCGTCCGTGCCTAAGAAGATCCTGTTTCACAGCGCCGTGCATCACTTTCTGGTCGCGGCCACCGAGTGCCGAGCCCGTGACGCACGATCCGCCGCGGAGTGGACACGGTTTGTTGACACCCTCTCGTTTTCAGATCTCGGGAATGGCGCCGTCGAGGTGCGTCACCAGTACCCGACGCCTGGGACACTCCGGTTCACCGTGCGAGATGCCACGTTGTATCAGCGTGGGGACAACGCACGTCACCGGGTCCTGCAGTCGCCGCTCGTGTTTCAGGAGGCCGATGCCACCTTGCAGCACAACGCCGCATTTTTCAGGGACCGCGTGCTGCAGGCGGCCGATCAGGCGCACCTGGTCAGGACAGCGCCGTCGCCGCACGATGCCGCAGGAACGGCCGAGTCGGCACGGTTGCGAAGCGAGGCCGACTTCCACGACGAGTGGGCGACCAGTGTGCGTCCAGAGACGGTGGACGTGCGCAAGATGAACGAGGCCTGCACCGCGCCAGAAATGCGCTTTATTGCCCGGACCCTGGGCGACGTGCGTGGCAAACGTCTGCTGGACGTCGGCTGCGGTCTGGGAGAGGCCTCCGTGTACTTTGCGCTGTGTGGTGCCCAGGTTACCGCGAGCGACCTGTCGCCAGGCATGCTCGCCCACACACGCGAGTTGGCGGCTGCCAACCATGTCACGCTGACCACCGTGTTGTCGTCGTCAGAGTCGTTCGAATTGCCGGAGGGCACTCGATTCGACATCATCTACATCGGGAACGCGCTGCACCACGTGGATATTCCCCGCACCATGACACAACTGGTGGCCCATCTGTCCGATGATGGCGTGTTTGCGAGCTGGGATCCGGTGGCGCACAACCCGGTGATCAACATCTATCGCAGGATTGCGATGGCGGTCCGAACCGACGATGAACACCCGTTGACCCTGGCGGATGTTCGAGAAATTCGATCGCACTTCGCGACCTCGTCCAGTCGCTACTTCTGGCTGTTCACGCTGGCGGTCTTTGTGCTGATGGTGTTGCAGCGGCGCAATCCGAATCGGGAGCGATTCTGGAAGACCGTGGTTGAAGAGGGGGACCGCTGGACGTGGATCTACAATCCGCTGGAACGCGTCGACACGTGGGCGCTCCGCTGGATTCCGTTTCTGCGCGCGATGTGCTGGAATGTCGCTATCATCGGTCGGAATCCACGCAGGTCATGAAGCCCGTCATTTCAGTCGTCGTTCCCTGCTACAACGAAGAAGAGGTGCTGCCTCTGTTCGCCGAGCGCATGCGCACCGTGCTGGGCGGACTTGGACTGCGCTACGAGGTCATTCTCGTGGATGACGGGAGCAGCGACCGCACAGGGCAGGTGGCGCTCGACCTCTGCCGGCGGTACGACGGATTCCGGCTGGTGTCTCTGTTCAGGAATTTCGGTCATCAGAACGCGGTCACCGCCGGCCTGGACTACGCCCAGGGCGACGGCGTGGTGCTGATCGACGCCGACCTCCAGGATCCGCCTGAAGTCATTCCCGAGATGATCAGCCGATGGAGAGACGGCTTTCAGGTGGTGTACGGTCAACGACGCGAACGGGAAGGGGAGAGTGGTTTCAAGCGGGTCACGGCCTCGTTGTTTTATCGCATCATGGGCTGGATGTCCCATGCGAGGATCGCGCGCGACACGGGCGATTTCCGGTTGATGGATCGTGGTGTCGTGGACGTTCTTCGTGCGATGCCGGAGCGGCACCGGTTCATTCGCGGCATGGTCAGTTGGATTGGCGGCCGGCAGATCGCCGTTCTCTACGATCGCAAGGAGAGAGAAGCAGGCAAGGCCAAATATTCGATCCGCAAGATGCTCCTCTTTGCGACTGATGCCATCACCGGGTTTTCGGTGCTGCCCCTCCGGCTCGTGACGGGTCTTGGCATGATCACGGTGTGTCTCTCGCTCGTCTACGCCGCGGTCATCGTCGCGATTCGCCTGTTTGCCCCGGCGTACTACGTGCCCGGGTGGCCGACGACGGCCGTCCTGATCTTGTTCTTTGGTGGGCTGAACATGTTTTGCATGGGGCTGGTCGGCGAGTACGTCGGACGCATCTTCGAGGAAGTGAAGGGCCGTCCGAAGTACGTGGTCGGATCGGTATATCCGGCCGACCCGACGGGCGTCGCACCCGCGGCACCTCGCACGACAGCCAACCATCCCGGGCACTAGCCAGGCGACCCCTCTCGTGGTCCGGTGGATGATCGCACTCGCCGTGGTGATCATTGCGTGGTAGCTGCTGATCCGCAGAACGCCGCACAATACGCCTCGATCTAGGGCCCGAACGCCGACCTCGTGCCTGCGGTGTGGGTCGCGATGTGGCCCGAGGTGATCGCCGGCAGCACGCTGGCGGGCGCCTTCGCCGGTGTCACGTTCTGCGTGTTGTTCACCGTCGCCTGCGTCAGGAGGCATGGCTCGGCTGTCGCCGTGATGCAGCTCGCACTGACCGTGGCGGGGGGCTGCTGTTTGGTCACGCCAGCTACTGGAATCGCCCAGAGCCTCTGCAACTGATCGGTATCGCGCTCGCGTTGTTGTCGCTGACATGCCGGGGGCCGTACGGCCCGGCCGTGGCCCTGGGCCTGGCCATCACGATGCTGGTCAATCTGAAGATCCATTCCCCGTTGTATGTGTTACCGGTGATCGCCGCCAGGTGGTCCGCGCCCCGGCTCCGTGGCTGCGCCGGCCCTGATGGCCGATGGAGAGCCGCGTTAACGCGCGGCCTTGACCTGCTGCAACATGTGGAAGTCGGCGTCGGCTTTCTCCCACTGTTTGAGCAGGACGTCGAAGTGTTCGTTCGCGCCCGCGACATCACCCTTCTGCTTCAGGAGTCGCCCGAGGCCGAGGCGTGCGGCCATGACCGCCGGGTTGGGCCCAAGGGCGTTCGCTGACTGGATCGCAGCGCGATAACTCGTGATGGCGTCGTCAGTCGCGCCCGAGCGTTCGCGAAGCAGGCCGAGGTAGTAGTGCAACTCCAGTGACCGGGGATTCTGCGCCAGGTAGCTCTCGATGAGCGCGATCCCTTCACGGCTGCGCCCGTCGGCCGCCATCACGAGTGCACGTGCCACGAGGGAGGGCTGCATCTGCTGGGGATCAGTCGGGTCCATCTTTTCGAGTTGTGGGACCCAGGTCCGGACCGAGTCGATTTCGCCGATGACGGCCAGGGACGCGGCGATTTGTGCCACACCCTGCGGCGGCACGTCCGGACCCATGAGACCCTTGACCTTCGCCACCCAGTCCCCGCGCTGCACCACCGCCATGGTGATCGTCTCACCGGCGGCGATGCCTTCGGTCAGATCGGTGTCCGAGCTCCCCCGCGCCTGTGCGAGCAGCTGTTCGACGATGCGCCGATAGTCGGTCAGACGCCCGTCCCACACGGCCAGGTTCGCATCAGCAAACAGGAGCTGCTGCGGGGCAGCCAGACTTCGCGCGGCACTCTCGAATTCCGCCGTACGCGGGTTGCCGTTGACGCGAGCGATCGACCAGCGCGCAATCGCGAGATTGGGATCAGGGCGCACGGCCAGTGCGCGGTCGACCAGCACAGACGCGTCGTCGAGTCGGCCCATGAACATCATGGCGTAGGCGGCATTGCTGATGGGCAACGGTTCCCCTGGTGCGATGGCCATCGCCGCCTCGTATTGATCGAGCGCCTTGCCGAAGTCGGCGATCTGCATCAGCAACACACCGAGATTGTTCCGGGCGGCGTAGTCGCCGGGATACGCGGTCACCATCATCTCGAGCGTTCGCCTGGCCAGATCCCGATCATTGGTGACACGTGACGCGTGACTCCACGCGATGTACAGGCGCTCATATTCGCTGACGCGATCGCGCAGGGCATACGCCTGCTCGGTGTACTTGCGCGAGTCGTCGGTCCTGCCGATGTTGGCCGACACCACGCCCAGCTTGGCGTAGGCCAGCGCAAATGTGGGGTCGTGGGTGATGGCCTGCTGGTAGAAGGCGATCGACGCCTCGTCGCCCTTGGTCTGTCTCGTGCGATGTGCCAGACCGTACGCCTTCAACGCGTCCAGCGACGCCGTCGTCGCATCGGTGATCGGCACGTCGTATTTCTGGATCGACGCCAGGGACTCGCCGAGTCGTTCACGCAGACTTGTGACTGCCGCTCCCATGGTCGCCAGGACGGCTTCTTTTGATGCGGCCTGTGCCTGCTCCTGTGCCAGAGAGGCACCGGATTCGCAGTTATACACGCCAAGCGAGATGACGTACGCAGTACCCAGCGGCGCGATTGATCCTTCCACTGAGGCCTTCGCGCCTGCACGCTGACAGAGTTCCCGCGAGGTCGCACTGTCGAGTGGCTGGTCGGCAGGGCGCGACATCAGCCGCAGTGTCCGCTGAATCGTCGAGTCCGGCAGCAGCGTCACAAACGGCGACTGCTGCAGCTGCACCGATACCGCCTGCCGCAACGCATCATCAAACACCGGATCGCCTGTTTTGTTGTCAAAGTCGGCGATGACGACCAGGTCGCGCTCGGTGAACGTGGGCGTTGAGCTCCTGAGCCAATACCAGTAGCCCGCGGCTGCGAGGCCGAGGACGAGCAGGGCGATCCCCATCGGCTTGAAGTACTGCGCGGGAAAAGGCAGCGGCTGACGGGCCGAAGGCGTTGAGGTGATCGCGGCAACAGTCGCCGCCGGGCGGCCGGTGGTGTCGCGACGCAGGCGACTCAACTCCGACAACAGGTCGGCGGCCGTCTGATACCGCATCTTGCGGTCCTTCTCGAGCGCGCGCGTGATGATGTGCACGAGATCGACCGGCACCGCAGGGTTCACCTGCTGCAGGGGCACGGGATCACGATTCAGAATGGCGTCAAACACAACCGCGGTGGTCTGTCCGCCAAAGGCCTGGCGCCCGGCGGCCATTTCGTAGAGCACGAGGCCGAGCGAAAAGAGGTCCGTCCGGGCGTCGAGCGCCTCCCCGCGCGCCTGCTCGGGCGACATGTAGTTCACCGACCCAATCGCCGTCCCCGGCATCGTCAGCGACTCGGAGGCCACGCGCGTTTCGGCGGCGGCGGCGTGTTCGGTGCCCGCCATGGCCACGCCGAAGTCCAGGAGTGTGGCCTGGCCGCGGGTGTTGATGAAGATGTTGGCGGGCTTGAGATCGCGATGCACGATGCCCTTGGCGTGGGCGGCGCTGAGGGCGTCGGCGATCTGGCAGCCGACTTCCAGGATCTGATCCACCGGCAGGGGCTCACCTGCAATCAGTGCCTTGAGCGAATCACCCTCGAGCAACTCCATCACGAAGAAGCGGCGTCCCTCGAAGATCCCGCTGTCGTGGACCGTGCAGATGTTGGGATGGCTGAGGGACGCGGCCAGCTTGGCCTCCCGTTCAAAACGCTCGGACAGGTCGGGCGAGAGGTTCAGCGATTCGGGCAGAAACTTGATGGCGACATTCCGGCCCAGCCTGGTGTCCTGGGCCTCGTAGACCACCCCCATGCCGCCGCTGCCCAGTTGCCGGAGGATCTTGTACTGATGAACGAGGGTGCCCTGCATGCACCCGCATTATAGGTTCATGGTTCCGGGTTCGGGTGCTTCGGCTGCTGCCCGCCCAGTCCAGACGGCCACGCAACCTTTTCTGCCGACACTCCGTCCAAGCTCTCCATTAGGACTTCTAGTGAAGCAGGAGCAGATATGACGAGACGTGCGCCACAGACCAGTGGTGATTTGTTGCAGGGCACGCTGGATCTGCTGGTCCTGCAGACGCTGCAATTGGGACCGGCCCATGGGTACGCGATTGCCTCCACGATTGCGCGGCGATCCGATGATGTGTTGCAGGTCGAGCAGGGCTCGCTGTACCCGGCGCTGCAGCGTCTTGAGGATCGCGGCTGGATCGGGTCGTACTGGGGGACGTCGGAATCCAACCGCCGCGCCCGGTTCTATACACTGACACCGGCAGGCAAGAAGCAGTTACTGGCCGAAGCGACGCGATGGGAACAACTCGCCCGCGCCGTCAAACGTGTCATGCGACCGGTGTAGGCGCCCTGTCATGGCCTGGACTCCCTGGTTCATCCGTCGTCGTCACGATCGCGACCGTGAGGAAGAGGTGCAGTCGCACCTGGCCCATCACATTGACGATCTGATCGGCCGTGGCGTCCCGCCCGCCGACGCCCGACGGCAGGCACGCCTGCTGTTCGGCAATCCCCGTTCGACCCGCGAAGAGGTGGATGAGATGCAGAAGATCCCCGTGCTTGACATCCTTGTGCGTGACGGGCGGTATGCTCTGCGCATGTTGCGCCGGTCGCCCGCGTTCACCGTGACCGCTGTGGCCACGCTGGCGCTGGTGATTGGCGCCAACACCGCTGTGTTCAGTCTGGCCAACGGCCTCCTATTGACGCCGCTGCCGTATCCGAAGCCGGGCGAGTTACATCTGCTGCAGGCGGACATCGCGTCGCCTCGTGGCGCATCCTCCGGCACGTCGCACGATGGCTTCACGTGGATGGCGCTGAAGGGAACCACATGGGAACCTCGTGCGGCCGTGTTCTCAAACTGGGCGTCCGGCGTGAACCTCGCGATGGACGGACAGGCGATGTTCGTCGATCAGCAACGCGTCGGCGCCGGGTTCTTTCGCGTGCTGGGCGTATCGCCACAGGTGGGTCGGGAGTTTCTGCCGGAAGAAGATGTCCCGGGCGGGCCCGCAGTCGCCATGTTGAGTCATGCCCTGTGGCAGACGCTCTTTGCCGGCGCCACAGACGTGATCGGCAGAACCCTTCTCCTGCGGGGCGAAGCGTGGCAGGTCGTGGGCATCATGCCGGAGGGATTTCAGAGCACGGCAGATGCGGACGTCTGGACACCACTGCGCACATCAACCACGGGAGAAGGGGGCGGCACCAACTACGGGATCCTGATCCGGCTCCCCGAGGGCACGCCAATCGACGCGGCGGCTACGGAGCTGCGGCCCGCGCTCGACCCGTCCCTGCGCCAACGCGGCCTGGGTGATGATGTGACGGCCACGGTGTCGTTGATTCCGCTCCTGGAGTCCATGCGGGCGGACACGCGTGAGGTGATCGTGATGCTCGGCGCGGCCGCGCCGAGCATCACGATCACCTCAC
>CAYZLT010000022.1:15950-20768 GCA_964479175.1 uncultured Solibacteraceae bacterium
CAATTGATGGTGGAGAGCCTGACCCTTGCGCTGATGGGCGGCGCGCTGGGCGTGTTCGTGGGGTGGCTTGGCCTTGAAGGCCTACAGGCGGTGGCCGGCGACCGCTTCTCCGATTGGCAGCGGGTCTCGATGGATGGCCGCGTCCTGGGGATGAGCGCGGGCCTGTCCGTGTTGACGAGTGTGTTGTTTGGTCTGGTGCCGGCGATACAGGCCAGTCGTCTCGACGTGCAGTCGGCACTCGTCGAGGGTGGCAGTCGATCGATCGCGGGTGGCGCGAGGCACTGGACGCGACGCGGACTGGTCGTCGCAGAAGTCGCGCTGGGTGTGGTGCTGCTGGTGTCGGCCGGACTCCTTGTGCGGACGTTTGTGAACCTCCGCTCGATTGATCCCGGCTTTTCGCCGGAAGGACTGGTGACGGCGACGGTCTCGCTCCTGGATGCACGGTATCCCGGGCCCGCCGAAGTGAATCAGTTGTTTGATCGCACGCTTGAACAACTGCGTGCGACGTCCGGCGTGGAGTCTGCCGCCGTGTCGCTCGGGTTGCCGTTTGAACGTGTGCTCAACATGGGGTTCCGGTATCCGGAGGACGCCAACGGACGGGCGGCGAGTGTGATGTACGCCTCGCCTGAATTTTTCGAGACGCTTGGAATAACTACCCGTCAAGGCCGGGTGTTTGCTCAGAGTGATCGGGTGGGGACCCGCCCCGTCGTGGTCGTGAACGAGGCGTTCGCGACGTACTACTCCAAAGATCGTGAGGTCATGGGGCGAATCCTTCGGCTCTCGAACGTCGAACGCGAGGTTGTCGGTGTGGTCGGCAACGTGCAGCACCGTCCAGGCTTTTTTGTCACGGGGATGACGCCAGGGCCGATCGTCGAGGCGCCCCTGATCTATGTGCCGGCGGCGCAGATGAACGCAGGGTTGGTGTCTGCACATCTCTGGTTCGGCCCGGTCTTCACCGTGCGGGCGTCATCCCCGGCGGTGGCCGAGCAGGCGCTGACCACCGCGTTGAGCGCCTCCGACCCTCTGCTCCCCGTCGGTGCCATTCGGCAGATGAGCCGCGTGCGCTCGGAGGCGATCGCGATGGAGGAGATGTTGATGACCCTGGTGGGCACACTCGCCGTGGCGGCCCTCCTCCTGACCGCCCTTGGCCTTCACGGCGTCATTGCACACTCGGTGGCCGAGCGCACCAGGGAGTTCGGCATTCGCATGGCCCTCGGTGCGACACCTGCCGAGACGGTCCGTGCGGTCACCATCGGCGGGCTCACCCTGGCGGCGATTGGCGCCGTGATTGGCGCCGCCCTCGCGGTGCCCGCCTCGTCGCTGGTGGCGTCGTCGCTGTACGGCGTCGCCGAACGTGACGCCATGACCTACGTCGGTGCCGCCGCATTCCTGCTCGTGGTGGCCGGCATCGCCAGCCTGCTCCCGGCCCTCACGCTCCTCCGACTGGACCCCGCCGTGACGCTCAGAAACTAGTTGAGGAGCTGGGGAGATGGGGCATATGTAGACAAAACGTCTAGAGATGGGATAGCGTCAGTTCCATGGCGCGTCGACCGGACCCCGTCTCCTTTCTGCCCCTGAAGACCGAAGTCGCCCTCATCTTGATGGCGCTTGAGGGGCGCCCCTTGCATGGCTACGCGATCATCAAGGATGTGCGCGAGCGGTCGGACGGAGGCACCGAGTTGCAGACCGGTGCGTTGTACCGTCATCTTCGTCGGCTCCTTGAAGACGCCCTCATCGTGGAGGTGGAACGCCCCGCAGGGCAGGACAGCGACGACGAGCGTCGGCGGTACTACAAGGCGACGCCGCTCGGACGTGATGTCCTTGAGGCCGATCTCGCCCGCATGTCGCGCCTGGTGCAGGCCGCCCGCTCACCTCGCACAGCCAGGACGCGCTCCTGATGCCGCCCTTCCTCTACCGCGCGTTGCTGCGACTGTATCCGCAGGAGTTCCGGACACGCTTCGGCGACGAAATGCTCGAGACGGCAAACACCCTTGCGCGCGAGCGAGGCCAGGCCCGACTCCGCGCCGCCAAAGACGTCGTCGTCTCCGCAATGGCGGTGCGCAGCGACCTTCGGCGCGAACGACGGCCGACTCGCGGCCGACCGGGCATCGCCACAGATGTGAGATGTGCGGTGCGGTCGCTCCGCAAGGTGCCGGGATTCACCCTTGCCGCCATCCTGACCCTTGGCTTCGGGATCGGCGCACATGCCGTCGTCTATGCGATCGTCGATGCCATGTTGCTGCGGCCGCTGCCGTTTGGCGACCGCAGCGATCGCCTGGTCACGCTCCACTCGACACATCCCACGCAGGCCACCGATTGGGACGACTCCGAACTCTCCTACGCGGACCTGCGCGACCTGCGCGACGGCACGTCGGCATTCACCGCGATTGAAGGAGTCCTCAACCGCAACTTCTCGGTGACCGCGACCGACGATGCCGCGCGGGTGCTCGGTGCCTCGATCACGCCCGGGTTGTTCCCAATGCTCGGCGTGGCACCAACGATGGGTCGCCACTTTCGAGACGACGACGCCGCCGAGCCCGGCTTTGAACCGGTCGTCATCCTCAGCCACACCCTGTGGTCGCGCCTGTTCGCGAGTGACCCTGCCGTCGCCGCCGTGTTGCTCGCCACAACCCAGCCCGCCATCATGGCGAGCCGGGTCGATCCGTCGGATGCGTTGCGCGACTAAAGGCTGTCAGACGACAGGCGGGTCGGTTTCCCGTTCGAATACCCGATGTCGGCCCAGTGTTGTCACAAACAAATCCAGGCCTGAGGTTCCCTTGGACACAATGAGGCCAGGGTCCTCGTCGCCGTCGGCCAACCGCTGTGGAATGCCGGCGGCGTTCACCAGCGCAATCCCTTCGTCGACGATGAGCAGCGGCTTGCAGTGTCGATACTGATCCTTGATGAACTCGAGCGCACGCCCTTCCGCCATCAACTGCTGAACGGCCTCTTCGCCACCCGGGATCACCACGGCGTCAAACAACACCGACGGCATCGCCGAAAGTGTGCTGTCGACCTGCACCGAGGTGCCTCCGGCGGCCGGGATGGCACCCAGGCGCGGACCCAGGATGCGCGGGACCGCACCTTCGTCCTTCAACCTGGACACGATGGCGTTGACGGACGTGGCGTTCACGCCATCGGCAATCAGAATTGCCACCCGGCGAGTCTTGATGCCCCCCTCTCCAGGACGCGTGGTCAACGACAGCGCCGCCGAGGACGTCACCTCAGGCGTCACGTCGGTGACCATCGCCTTTGGCAGGGGATCGGGCAGCGGTGAAATCCCAAGTCCATCGGCAACGGCCTCGGCCAGAGTGTGGTCGACGTGGAGCAAACCGGCGACCATCCGTTCACGGATCGCCGGCACTTCCACGCGGGTCAACTCAAAAATGAAGGCATTGGCGATGTGCGCCTGTTCGATTGGTGTCTGACTGTTCCAGAACAGCGTGGCCTGCGTGTAGTGGTCCGCAAACTTCTCCGGATTGCCACGGACTTTGGACGGTTCGGGATCGGTCGGCGGCGCGTACGACACAAACCCCGCCTGACCCGCCTGGAACGGACATCCCCCGCCAAGTGAATTGGGCTCGTAGGCGACCCGGCCGCGATGAATGGCTTGACGGTGCATCCCATCGCGCTGGTTGTTGTGGGCCTGCGCAACGGGTGCGTTGATCGGGATCTCGTGAAAGTTGGCTCCGCCGAGCCGCGAGATTTGTGTATCCATGTACGAGTGAATGCGCCCGGCCAGCAGTGGGTCGTTGCTGAAGTCGAGTCCGGGCACGATATGCGCTGCGCAGAACGCGACCTGTTCCGTCTCCGCGAAAAAGTTGTCCGGGTTGCGATTGAGCACCATCCGGCCCACCGGCGTCACCGGGACCAGTTCCTCCGGGATGAGTTTGGTTGGGTCGAGCACATCGAAGGAAAATCCTTCGGCCTCCTCGTCGGTGAAGATCTGCAGGCCGAGCTCCCATTCGGGAAACACGCCGGCTTCGATCGCCTCCCACAGATCCCGCCGATGAAAATCGGAGTCCGCGCCCGAGATCTTCACCGCCTCATCCCACACGAGTGAATGGGTGCCGGCCGCGGGGGTCCAATGGAACTTGACGAAGTGGGATTCACCTTCGGCGTTCACCAGACGGAACGTGTGCACACCAAATCCCTGCATCATCCGGTAGCTGCGGGGAAGAGCCCGGTCGGACATCACCCACATGAGCATGTGCGTGATCTCCGGCATCAACGACGCAAAGTCCCAGAACGTATCGTGGGCGCTCGCGGCCTGAGGCATCCCATGGTGTGGCTCGGGCTTGACCGCATGCACGAGGTCAGGAAACTTCATCGCATCCTGGATGAAAAACACCGGGATGTTGTTGCCGACCAGATCCCAGTTGCCCTCGTCAGTGTAAAATTTCACGGCAAATCCACGGGCGTCTCTGGCGGTGTCGGTCGAGCCGCGTTCGCCGGCCACGGTTGAGAACCGGACAAACACCGGCGTCTGCTTGCCCGCCTCGGAGAACAGGGACGCCCGCGTGTAGTGGTCAAGCGGCTTGTAACATTCAAACACACCGTGCGCCCCAGACCCGCGTGCATGAACGATGCGCTCGGGAATGCGCTCGTGATCAAAGTGCGTGATCTTCTCGCGCAGGATGAAGTCTTCAAGGAGCGTCGGACCGCGCAACCCCGCTTTGAGCGAGTGCTGGTTGTCGCTGATGGGGACGCCCTGATTGGTCGTGAGGCGCTGCCCACTGCCGTCTGCCCGCACGCCGTCCAACGGACGGATGGTGCGATTGGTGCCCACCGTGGCCCCGCCGCTGCCCACTTTGTCCG
>CAYZLT010000023.1:0-4116 GCA_964479175.1 uncultured Solibacteraceae bacterium
TGGTGCAAGACTTTCGTTTCATGGCGGCTCCTTCTGTGAGGCCTTGGCCTCGGGCGTAGACACCACTCGTGATATCACGAGCAGCGGGAGCCGCCGCTTCAAATTTCAACAGCTACTGGGACATCCCCTCCGTACCTGTGGCCTTTGGCCTTGTCCCTTTAGCCTCCGCTATGGCCTTTGGCCTCTTCATTTCCTCTCCGACCGCACAGTGATCACACCCCGGTGACCCAGCGCCGGGCTTGGAGTCGCCCCAGGTGCCGAGCGTGCGCCAGACCACGGTAATCGCCGCGCCGAGGGCCACGACCGCTACCGCGATGTCCTGCCAGCCCGCAAACATCACGAGACTCCAACCGCCCGAAGGCCCTGGTACACCACCAGCGCCGCCACATACGCCAGTCCCGACATGTACGCGAGCTGAATCGCCGCGTATTTGATCCGGCCCGTCTCCTTGCGCGTCACGGCCAGCGTTGGAAGGCACTGCATCGCCAGCACAAAAAACACGAGCGCACTCGCCGCCGTCGCCGGCGTAAACACCGGTGTCCCATCGTCTCGTGTCATCGTGCGGATCCGCTGCATCACGCCCTCGTCAGGCTCCGCCTCCGCGCCGCCACCCACCAGCACCGACATCGTCGAGACAAACACTTCGCGCGCGAGGAAACTGGTCATCACGCCGACGGTGAGTTGCCAGTCGTAGCCCAGCGGTGCGAACACGGGCTGCAGGGTTCGCCCGATCTGCCCGGCAAAACTGCCCGACTGCTCCGCCTTCCCCTGCAGGAGATCGGCCTCCACCTCAAGGCCCTGCGTGCGCATGACGGTGATTTCGGCGGACGGCTCAACCTTCGGATACGCACTGAGCCACCACATCACGATGCAGATGGCGACGATGACGGTGCCGGCCGTCTGCAGGAACGCGAGTCCCTGATCCCTGGCCGTCATCAGCGCGTTGGTCATCGACGGCACCTTGTAGGTTGGCAGTTCCATTACCATCTGGCGCGGACGGCCCGGCAGGCCCGTGCGACTGAACAACCAGGCACTGAAGAAGGCCGCCGCAGAACCGAGTAGGTAACACCCGGCAAACGCCAGCCCGGCCATCGCCGGTTGATCGGCAAACAACAGGGTGGTGAGCAGTACGTACACGGGAAGCCGCGCCGAGCAGCTCATGAACGGCGCGACGAGAATCGTCGCCAGCCGATCACGGCTGTCAGGAATCAGGCGGGTGCTCATGATCGCCGGCAGGGCGCACGCGTGGGCCGTGAGGAGCGGGACAAACGCGTGGCCAGGTAGACCGAACCGACGGAAAATGCGGTCGTTCACAAAGGCGGCGCGCGCGAGATACCCGGTGTCCTCGAGCAGGCTGATCATGAAAAACAGCAGACAAATTTGCGGCAAAAACACGACGGTGCCGGCGATGCCGCCGATCACCCCATCGATGAGCAGATCACGCAGCGGCCCTTCGGGCATCACCGCGCTGACGGCGGACCCGAGCGACGCAAAGGTGAGATCGATGAGATCCATCGGCACGGTCGCCAGCGCAAATAACGTCCAGAACAGCGCGCCCATCACCCCGAGGAACACGAGGGTGCCGGCCACCGGATGTGTCAGGACCGAGTCAACACGTTCGGTGCGTGCATCCAACGCCACGGCCGGGGCCCCGCCGGGATACACATCGGCGAGGACCCGATCCGCCCAGGTGGTGATGTCCTCGATCGACGCCTCCGCTGCAGGCAAATCCGCCGGGCGTACACGCGCTGCGGGTTCGGGCACTGACGCCAGGGCGTCGCGGAGGCGGTCGATCCCGATCCCCTTGGACGCCACCATGGGCACCACCGGCACGCCGAGGCGGCGCGACAACGCCCCGACGTCGAGCCGCTGCCCGAGACGTTCAGCCAGATCCACCATGTTGAGCGCCACCACGACCGGCTCGTCGTAGGTCAGCAACTCCCCGACCAGCACCAGATTGCGGACCAGGTTCGCTGCGTCCACGATCGCAATCACGACATCGGGCCGCTGCGACTCGGGCCCGCGGAGCACGTCCCGCACGATGGTGGACTCAGGAGACTGACCACCCAGCGAGTACAACCCGGGCAGGTCAATGACGTCGACGGCGCGATCGCCGATGACGGTGCGCCCGAGCCGCATGGCCGTGGTGGTCCCGGGAAAATTCGAGGTTTTGGCGCGCGCGCCGCAGAGCCGATTAAAAAGTGTGGTCTTCCCGGTATTCGGATTCCCGAGCAGCGCCACCGAGGACGCAGTCATCTACACGCTCGGGATCAGCGGCATCACAAAGATGCGGCGGGCAACTGCGTTGGACAACCCGATACGCGTGGAGCGCACCTGCACGATGCACGGCTCCCCTTTTTTGCAAAGGCGCAACTGGCACTCCGACGTGAGGCCCAGGGACCGGAGTTGGTGACAGGCCTCGGGGTCGAGATCGGTCGCGTGAAACCGGGCGAGGGTGCCGACTTCCAGGTCCTGAAGCGAAACGGGTTTGGGCGGGGCTGGGGTCACGGGTTCCTTGTGCGACCAATCCTATCAAAAGATGAGACGAATCTCATTTTTTATCGGACCTATTTGGTCGCCTACCGCAGCCGACGAATCGTCCCCGTTCCGACGTCCGCGATGTAGATGTGCCGGGTCTGGGTGGCCGCCTGGGCCTCGGTGGCGGCCTGTTCAGGGACGTGTACAAAAAGGATGGACCTGCCATCGGGCGACCAGCGGGGGTCGACGGCACTTCCCGTCGACATCCGCACCAACTGCCGCTGGTCCGATCCGTCGACCTTCATCGTGAACACGACCGGCGCCCCACCCCGCCGGCTCATGAACGCGATCCGGGCCCCATCCGGCGCCCAGCTGGGATACATCCCATCGTCAGGCGCCGTGGTCAGCCCGCGAATCTCGCCGGACGCGAGGTCGAGCAGGTGCACATCACTCCAGCGGTGGAACGCGACCGTCGAGCCGTCGCGCGAAAACTGCGGGAACCAGTCCGAGGCCCCCTGCGTGAGTTGCTCCTGCGGACCCCCAGCCGCCGCCATCCGATACAGGTGGAACTGCCCATCGCGGTCGGACATGAAGACGATGCGGGTGCCGTCGGGGGACCAGGAGGGTCCGACGTCGCGCATCGGATGATCGGTGAGTCTGGTCCCCTGGCTGCCGTCGGCGCGCATCACGTAGATGTCGAAGTTGCCGTCCGGCGTGTGTGACTCGAACGCGATGTGAGTCCCGTCGGGCGACCACGACGGATACCCTTCCGCGACCGGCGTGTTGGTGAGTTGCCGCAGGCCGGTGCCATCCGCGTTGATGACGTACAGGTCGGCGGCCTGGCCGTTGACCTCGGAGTAAAAGGCGACCTGCCGTCCGTCAGGTGACCACGCCGGGGCGCCGTCGCGGATTGGTGACGGCGTCGCCCCGCCACACGCCGCGGTCACAACCAATAGTCCACAGGAAACACGAAGAAAAAATGACGTCGGGTGTCTTTTTCGGCCAGCGGGCGACGAAAACAGGCCAGGTTTTGAGGCTGCACCCACAAAAAAGACACCCGACGTCATTTTTTTAGCGACGAATCGCCATCTCCCGCTGGAGCTCGAGGATGTCGGTGTCGGTCGGTGACCATCCGAGCAGGTGCCGGGCGAAGTAGTCGGCGCGCACGACATTGACCCAATCACCGGCATCGGCGAACCCGTGCCGTTTGCCCGGGATCATGTACATGTCGAACCGCTTGTTCGCACGGATGAGCGCATCCACCACGCGCAGCGTGTTGGCCGGATGCACGTTGTTGTCGATGTCGCCGTGCATCAGGAGCAACTTGCCCTTCAGGTTCTTCGCAAGGTCCTGATTTTTGTCGACGTCGTATTCAAACGTGATCTGACCGTCGCGCTCCCGCTCCATGACGCCGTCGTGTTTTTCACTCCACCAGCGGTTGTACACGCTGTTGTCGTGATTGCCGGCCGTGGACACGGCCACCTTGAAGAAGTCCGGATACACCAGCATCGCGGCCGTCGACATGAACCCGCCACCGGAGTGGCCATAAATGCCGACCAGGTTCGGATCGATCCACGGATGGCGCTTGGCAAGCTGTTCGACCGCCGCCTTTTTGTCGGCGAGTCCGTAGTCGCGCAG
>CAYZLT010000023.1:4126-20752 GCA_964479175.1 uncultured Solibacteraceae bacterium
GCCGAAGTTGTGGTACCAGTTCGACCGCTGCGGATGGCCGCCGCGGTTGCCGACTTCAATGACGATGAAGCCGAACTGCGCGAGCATCACATTGGCGCCGCGCGGCGAGAACGTTTTGGTCACGCTCTCGGTCTGCGGACCGGGATACACGAATTCGATGATCGGATACCGCTTGTTCGGATCGAAGTCGAACGGCTTGTACATCACGCCATACAGGTCCGTGATGCCATCATCGGCCTTCACCGAGAAGGGTTCGGGATATTTGAAGCCCGCCTGCAGGAGGGCCGACACATCGGTCTTCTCCAGGTCCATGACCTTCGTGCCGGTCGCGTCGTAGAGCGTCGACTCCGGCGCCATGTCCACGCGCGACGCGCTGCTCACGACCCACATCGCCTTGTCGTCCATGCTGGCGGAGTGGGACGCGTTGCCGGGCGTCAACAACTTCATGTCGCCGGTGTCCATGTGGACGCGGTACAGGTGCTGGTAATACGGGTCTTCTCCCGGCTCGCGCCCCACCGCGTGGAAGTAGAGGAATCGGTTCTTCTCATCGACCGCCACCACGCCGGCCGTCACAAATTCCCCCTGCGTCAGCTGTCGGATCTGTTTGCCCGCCGCATCAAACAGGTAGTAGTGGCCCCACCCATCCTTTTCGGACCAGTGGATGAACTCCTTGCCGCCATTGAACAGTCGCAGCGGCTGAATCTCAATGTAGGTATTGGATCGTTCCTGCACGGCAATACGCGGCTCACCCGTGGAGCCGTCGGCTTCCACCACGTCGATCCGCTTGAGGTCACGGCTCGTGCGCGTGAAATACAGCTTGGCGGGATCTCCACTCAGCCATCGCGACGTGGTCTCCCCCTTCTCACGCTGAATGTTGGTCAGCGGCTGCGTGAGAATGCTGATCTGCTGGTCCTTGAATGAATCCGAGCTCAGCTTGACTTGCTTGCGTGACGCGATCTCGAAGACGTGCAGTTCGGCCTGCGGCTGATTGGCTTCGCCCGGCATGCCGTATTTGTAGGTCTCGAGACGCGGACGCGGATTGGCGAGCGAGTTGATGACCCACAGGTCGCCGACCTTGCGCGAGTCGGTCCGTTGCAGCGAGAAACGACGATTGTCCTGCGACCACTGCACACCAACCGCGCGGCGTCGCACGCCGAATTTCTTGTCGTTGTCGTGCGGCTGCTGGGTGGCCGCGCCACCCTGTCGGCCGGTTCCCTGCTGCTGGCCCTGACCGCCATCGGTGTCGTCGTCGTCCTGCCCGCCGCCCCCCTGCTGGGTCGGGGCATATCCGTAGTGTTCTTCACCATCGGTCGTGAGCTGGATCTCCTGGACGGACGGCTCGTTGGGCGTCTTCTGCGCGACCGCGTAGTTCTTCGCGTCCATCATGAAGAGGTTCTGGCCGCGCGCAAACACGATGGTCTGTTTGTCGGGCGACACCTGGGCCCAGTTGGGATTGGTGGGTTCCGGTTCGTATTTGTCGTTGAGGACCACCGTGCCGGTGGCAAGCTCGTACTCCAGCCACCAGGTCTTGTTCTGCTGTGCGGCCGCCCCCGTGCCCGCGCCACCCGCGCGACCACCCTGCTGCCCCTGACCGCCCGCCCGACCACCGCGGCCACCCTCCTGCTGTTGCTGCTGGTCGCCGGTCTGGGTCATTCCCGTGACTTCGGCCCCCGACATGCTGATGACCGTGGATTCCCTCGGCAAGGCGACCGAAAACCGAATCTTCCGGTCATCGTCGAAAAACCGCATCTGGTTGATGGGCAGGTGCTGCGCGTCGTACGGGGTCCGAAGAATCTGCGTCAGTTGCGCCGCCAGCTTGGCGTTGTCCCAGAGCGGGGTCTTCGCCTTCTTGGCCGGATCGACGATCCACCACTTGCGGCCGGCAGGCGTCTCATAGACGTACCAGAACCGGTCGCTGAATTCGAGCCAGCGGGGCGCCACGGACGTGCTGAACACGTATTTGCCGACCTTGGTCGACGTCCAGCGGAACGCGAGATCATAGTTGGGCTTCGGCAACTCGCGACCGGCGGTGGCGGTGCTGAAGGGCCTATTGTCGGTGGTGGGCGACGCCTGCTGCGCCAGCGGGGCCGCGGTGGCCGCGAGGACCAGAATCAAAACACATCGAAACACGAACTTCATGGGAGACACTCCTTGGGCACGCAAACTATAGTCTTGAAACAGGCCATCTGTGAATTCCCAAGTTGACCGGCGGGACGTGGACGAACTTTTTGCTGCGATCGGACGACGCCGACGCGTGGGCCGGATGCACGACCGTCTCCGGGATCCCCAGTTCTGGCGGGACCTCAATCCGCAGCTCACGATCAGCGAGTCCGCGATCGGGCCGAAGGTGACACCCCTGGCCGTGCCTGCCGAGCAGGCTGACCACCACGCCGCCTTCCTGATGGAGGAAGGGTATTTGCAGACCGCACCGCTGTTTTCCATGGCGGACATCACCCCGCTGCGCGAGGCGGTGGAGCGGATTGTGGCTCTCGGGCTGCCGTCGGGCCTGGCGTGGGTGTACGACGAGTTCTACGGGTTGATGGCCCGCCTGGCGCCCGTGTTACGACCGATGCTCGGAGCCGACCCGCTGATGCTACCCAGGGACTTCTGGGTCTTTCACATTCCGCCGGGCGCACACACGCGGACGGGGTTTGGCGCCTACGGTCGTCATCGCGACTACTTCGTTGACCGGCAATTCATCAACGGAGGGCTGCCACGCGTGCTCAACACCTGGATTCCGCTCACCGATGTCACCACGCTCGACTCCTGCATGTACGTGGTCCACCCCGAAGGTGACGACGACTATCGCGCCGACACACAGGAGGTGCGATCGGAGGCCGTGCGTCTGGAGGACATTCGCGCACTGCCGACGCTGGCCGGCGCGGTGATCGCGTTCTCGAGCCGGGTGGCCCACTGGGGGAGCCGCAGCAGCCGCTTTGCCACAGGTCCCCGCATCGCGGTGACCTGCGTACTGCAACGACGCGACTGCGAGCCGTTTGAGAATGAAGTCCTCGATTTGACGCAGCCGCTCTCCTGGCAACGCCGGATCGATCTGGTGTTCGCGAGTCTTGGAGAGACGGGCCTTGAGACCCCGCGCGCGGCCCCCCGCGGGCGGAGCGAACAACCGTGACGATGATGGCCCACCTCGCGGGCCTGGCGCTCAGCCTCGTCCTGGCAGCACAAATCCCGGTGTCGCAGCCGCCAGAAGTGCCGGCGCAGCCGCAGCCCGTGGATGCCGAGGTCCGCGCACGTTTCAGCGTGACGGTCACCGCCAGCGACGCCGTAACGGCACGCGTCTACGAATATCTGATGCTCGTCGCGCGTCGCAACAATTTGCGGGCGAGGTTCGGCGACCGAGCGACCGTCACGGAGCTTGAGTTGCTGCTGTTGTTTGAGCGGTACCCGAAGATGCCGTGGAGCCGCCGTGACATTGGTTCGCTCAACTTGATTCTGAGCCCAGAGAACGATACCGCCAGTGTGGAATATTGCCTGCGCCGGTGCACAGAGCCCGAAGCCGACCTCGTCGGCTACACATCCACTCTCGACGAATTCTTGAAGAAGCTCGACGCGGCGTCCGCGGCCCTGGCCAAGCGGTATCGATGAAGGCCAAAGGCCAAAGGCCAAAGGCTCAAGGTACGGACGTGTCAGGCGTGTAGAATGGCGATGCCAGCGCCGACCAAGTGAGGGTATATGACCGCACGGGTAATGCTCGCCGCCGTGATCGGCGCCAGTGTGTGCGCGGCGGCGTTGACCGCCGCCCAGGCGCCGTCACCCCGACAACAACGCCCCATCTTCCGCACCAACACCGAGCTGGTTGAGATCGATGTGGTGGTCGTCGACAAGGCCGGTGCACCCGTGCACGGGCTCACGCGCGACGACTTCGTTCTGCGCGACCGGCGGGTGCCACAAACGATCGACACGTTCGTCGAAGTACGTCGCGACCCTGAGCGGTCGCGGGTACCCGACAAACTTCCGCCTGGCGTCCGACGGGACGTGGCCAGCAACACCACGGCGAACTCCGGCAGACTCGTGGTGCTGGTACTTGATGATCTCCACGTGTATCAGGGCCGCACAGACAGGGTGCAGGAGATCGCGCGGAAGATTGTGGCGGACCTCGGCCCCGAGTCGTCGATGGCGTTGCTCCAGACGGGCCGCGAGCACAGCACCGAAGTCACCTCGGACCGCTCGCGCCTGCTGGAGTCGATCAAGAATTTTCGTGGCCGACGCTCCTTCCCCAGGCCGCTGGGCGCCTGCAACCCTGCGCCGCTGGGCCCGAAGAATGCAGCAACCGTCGTGGCCTGGGAGATCACCTCCGGGTGCCCCACGGAGAACGTCAGTGCCAACGACGCCCTGTTCGACACCATGGAAGACGCCGCGCGGATGCTCGGTCGTGGCGACCAACGTCGAAAGGCCTTCATCCTTGTGTCTGAAAGTCTCGTCATGGACCTCACCGGCCTGTTTGACGGTGGCACGCAGCTGCCCGATCAGGCACCCGACAGCTCGAACTATGTGGCAAGCGCGGATCCCCTCGACCTCTCGCAGGCGGGACCCGCGCCACGGCTCTCCTGGGCGATCCTCAACATGATGAACGGGCTGCGCGCCGGTAACGTCGGCACGTACGCCATCGATCCCAGAGGTGAGGTCACCTCGCAGGGGCTGGAGCGGGAGTGCCACCCGTCCCCACCGGGCAACGACGCATGCGTCGATCCCTTCAGGTGGCGCAATTGGATCCGGCTCGCACAGCAGAGCCTTGGGCACATCGCCGAGGAAACCGGCGGGTTTGCGGTCGTCGATACCGATGACTTCACCGGGGGTATTGATCGCATTCTGAATGACCTGGAGAACTACTACCTGCTCGGGTTCCACACCTCCGATCTCAAGACGAAGGACTTCCGTCGCGTGGACGTGACCGTCAGGGGCCGCCCCGACGTGACGCTTCGATATCGGCGCGGCTACAAGGTACAGCCTGACGACGACGCACAGGCGGGAGCGAAGCGTAATCGCGAACCGCTAAGTGCGCTGGTCGAGGCGGCCCGGCCGTCGCCGGATTTGCCGATGCGCGTCCACGCCCTGCCGATGCCCTCGTCGGGCAACCGCTCACGTGTCGCCATCGCGCTTGAGCTGACGCTGCCGACAACACCGATGGCCGGCGACCAAGTTGACCACCTGCTCGATGACATTCGCTACGGCGTGTTTGCGGTCGATCTGAAAGGCCATAAGGTTCGCGAGTCAACGGGTTCGGGAGCCCGCATCGCCCTCCGGCCGCGGCCGGGTCTGACGACACTCCCCGACCAGGTCACGTACCAGCTCGCCCTCGAGATGGAACTGCCGGCCGGGCGGTATCACCTCAGAGCCGCGGCCATCAGCGACAAACTCGGCACGGGGGGATCGGTGTTTCTTCCGCTCGAAGTCCCTGACTTCTCGAAGCAGGACCTCGCGATGACCGATCTCCTGCTCGCCTACGCCGATGGTCCACACGTGCCTGTGGCGCGCGACGTCCGCGGCGCCCTGCCAGGCGGCGTTCCACTCACCACGCGCGGCGCCTCACAAACTCCAATGGGCCGCTCCACGGCACAAGCGGCTGTCGCACGGCCCCGGACGCTTCCCTTCGACCCGACACTCGATCGCGTGTTTGTGTGCACTGACGTGCTGCGCCTGTTCTTCAAGACCGTGACCCGATTGCGCCAGCCCGTGACCGCGACCATCTCCGCGCGCACCGCTGACGGCGCCGTCGTCGTCACCTTCGACCAGCCCGTGAGCGGCGACGGCACGGTGGACCTGCGCCTGCCGCTCGCGCAGCTCACGCCTGGCGGATATCGATTGCAAGTTGTGGTGAAGGACGGAGAGCGCACCGCGATGAAGGAGATCGGATTCGCGGTGAAGAAGAAGGACGAAGGTTAAAAGCGAAAGGCCAGAGGTCCGGAACGGTCCGTACCTCTGGCCTTTCGACTTTTATCTTCTCCCTGTTACCGCAGCGACGCTGCGTACCCCTTCATCGTCGCCACGAGCGAGCGATATTTCTTCGCATCGATCGGGTTGGACGCCGTCGCTTCTTTTTCGAGCGCCGGGATCATCGCGTCGAGCGCATCAGCCGCGGTCGCTCGCGCCGCTCCGGTGGCTTTTTCAGCTGCGCTCAGCGCGTTGGCGACTTCCGTGCCACGCTCAGCCTTCATGCCTTTGCTGCGCACCAACTGATCGATGTACGCCCGTGCGACCACGGGACTGTTCGGCCAGCCCATCTTGGGCTGCGACTGCGCGTTGAACTCCTGCATCTGCACCAGCTTCGCCGCCGCAATCTCGTTGGCCGAGAGGAACTCGCTCGGCTTGAGTTCCAGCACATCCAAGCCGCGCGCGATCTCCGAGCCGTACACGTAGCCGTTGTACCAATAGACCGACCAATACCCGCCGGTGATCAGCTTCTCCGCGCTGAGCGGACCGCGGTCAAAAAACGCAATCTCGAAGGGACGCGTCGCGTCGGTGAAATCAAACACCGACAGGCCGCCCTGATACCACGCCTGCACCTTGATGTCGCGGCCCGGCACCGGAATCAGCGACCCGTTGTGCGCCACGCAGTTCTCCGTCGCGGTCTGTGCGGCCGGCAGTTTGTAGTAGCTGCGGAACACCATCTTCTTGTTGTGAATCTCGAAGATCGCGTTCGCGCCCCAGCTCGGCAGGTCCGTCTCGCGGCAACGGGGTGACGTGCCACCGCCCCATTCGTCAGTGAAGATCACCTTCGTGCCGTCGTTGTTGAACGTCGCCGAGTGCCAGTACGCAAAACTCGGGTCGGCCACCGCGTCGAGACGCACAGGATTCACCGGGTCGGACACGTCGAGCAGGATGCCGTTGCCCGAACAGGCCCCGGCCGCGAGCCCCAGCTCCGGATACACCGTGATGTCATGGCACTGATTCGTGGTTGACGAACGCTGCGTGCCTTCGCCATGACCGCCACCGGGCCACAGGCCAGCAATGGCGCCCGTCCCGTAGTCCTGGAAAATGCGCGGACGCGACACAATGCGCGCCTTCTCGGGGTTCTTGAGCGGCACCTCGATGACGTCAATGCTGAACAGCGCCGTCTCGGGATTGTCGCCAGGTGCGCCGCCGGAGCAAATCGCGAGCTCGTCGGTCTGCCGCACACCGCTGGTGCCCGAGCCGTAGACGTAGAGCACATCGGGGTTCTTCACCGTCGGCACGAGCGAGTGTGTATGCGAACCGCGGCACGTCTGCACGGCCGCGACCTGACGCGGCTTGGCCAAATCACTGATGTCGAAAATGCGCACGCCGCGGAACCGCTCCGGATTCGGCTTGCCCATTTCGCCGGTGCCGGTCGTCCCGCAGTCAATCCGGCCGTTGCCCTGCTCGACCGACATGAAGAGCAGGTTGCCGTACACCGACAGGTCGCCCTGGCCTCCGGGGCACGGAATGGACGCGCGCAGCTTCATCGCGCGGGGATCTTCAATGTCGTAAAAGTTGAACCCGTAGAAATTCCCCATGAACAAGGTGTTGCCCTTGAACGCGAGATCCGAGTTGGCGAAGTTCAGCCCGCCGTCCATCGGATTCCCGAAGTTCTCCGGACGCGGGACGTTCTTCAGCAACTCCATGTTCTTGGCAGCCTGACCGGCATCAGTCAGACCGGCCTTGAGGCCCACACGGGGGTCTGGCGCCTGCTGCGCCGACACCTGCAACGCTCCGGCCGTCACGACGGCCGCGGCCACCGCCACCAACGATCGCTTCATCACCTTCATCCGCTTCATCATCGTCATCCTCATTTATCCTTCATGTCCTTCAGCATCTGGGTCATGCGTGAAATTTCCATGCGCTGGTCCGAGTCCACGTGTGACGCGAAGTCAAACATGTCCGCCTGCTGCGCCGAGCCCGGGGCATGAAACAACTCCTCAACCATGATCAACGCGCCCATGTGATGTTTGATCATGCCTTCCAGAAACAGGCGGTCGAACTCGGGGCCTTTGGCCTCGGCAAGTTTCGCCATGTCCGCATCGGTGAGCATGCCCGGCATCATCCCGCCCGGCATGTGATGGGCGTGTTCACTCGGCTGGGGTTGTTTGCGTTCGTCCAGCCAGCGACGCATCCACGCGATCTCGTCGTTTTGCGACACTTCGATGCGCAACGCCATCATCCGCATCGACTCACTCTCGGTGCGCGACTTGAGGAGGTTGACCATCTCAATGGCCTGCGCGTGGTGCGTGATCATCCCGGAGATGAACGTGACGTCACCCTTGGCGTACGGCAAGGTGACGCCTTTAGCCGCAGTCGACATCGGCGCCGACGTGCTCGCCTCACCCGGCCGCCCCATCGTCACGACGACCGGCGCGCCGGCCTGGGTGGACGGTATGGTCTGACACGCCGTGAGGCTGCTTGAGGCCAGAACAAGGACTCCGACCAAGTGTGTTGTGTGACGCATTCGAACGGCTCCGTAATTTTCTAGAACAGATCAAGAGAATACCCGGTTGACAGGCTGTTGACGTACTGCTACATATTGTAGCGCTATAATGACTCGCACAGAGCCACGCCCGCGGCCGCGCCAGCTCGGCGCCGCCGAACAACACGTCATGGACTACATCTGGGCGCAGGGGCCGGCGTCCGCCCAGGCCTGCCGGGAGGGTCTCAAAGACCTGTGGCCGATGAAGGACTCGACGATGCGTACGGTCCTCAAGCGGCTGGAGGCCAAAGGGTATCTGAGCCACACCATCGAAGGACGGACGTTTGTGTATCGCGCGGTGGAAGCTCCGGCCAGCGTGGCCACCCGCACCGTCAAACACCTCATCGAACGATTCTGCGGCGGATCGGCCGAGGCCCTGTTGCTCGGCATGGTCAACGCGGATGTGCTGACGCCACGACAACTCCAGCGACTGGCGGCGAAGATCGCGTCGGAAAAGCAGAAGGAATCGAAGGGATGACCGTGATCACCTGGTTGGCCGAAGCTGCGGTGCGCTTCTCGCTGCTCGCCGCCGGCGCGGCACTCGTCTGGGGAGCGTCGCCGCGCTGATCGTCGTGGCCGGCTTCCTGCCGACCCTCGTGGTCGTCTCTGCGATCCGTTCAACCGGATTGCTCATCATGTTTGGAGCGGTCCTGGTCACAACAGCGGGCCTGCTCCGCTGGCGCCGCGTACAAACGTGGGCAGACCAGCCACTGCTCTTCGAAGACGAACGCTACGACAAAGTTCAGACGCTCGGGCTGACCCGCTGAACCCAGAACCCCAGCACCCTGAACCTTGAACCCTGAACCACAACGATCAACCATGACCAGTGCCCACACGTCCTGACTTGCTGAAACGCGCGGCCGATCACGCGGTCGCCTACCTCGACACCATCGCCGACAGACACGTCGGCGCCATGGCCACCGGAGATGAACTGCGCCAGCAGCTCGCGGTGCCCCTCCCGGACGCCGGTGATGCCGAGGAGGTCGTCATTGACGCCCTCGCCATGGCCGGAGCACTCGGCACGGTGGCCACGCAGGGCCCGCGGTATTTCGGCTTCGTCGTCGGCGGCAGTGTGCCCGCGGCCACGGCCGCAGACTGGCTCGTGTCCGCGTGGGATCAAAACGCGGGAGTCTACGTCCTGTCCCCGATCGTCTCCGTCGTGGAAGACGTCACGGCCGGATGGCTGAAGGAGCTGGCGGGCCTGCCCGCCGGGTGGAGCACGGGATTTGTCACGGGGTGCCAGGCGGCGAACTTCACCGCGCTCGCCACCGCGCGGCACCACGTCCTGAACCAGGCCGGGTGGGATGTGGAGGCCAATGGCCTGTATGGGGCCCCGTGGGTGCACGTCGTCTGCAGCGACGAATCACATTACACAATTTTCAACGCGCTCAAGCTCCTCGGCTTCGGCGCCGACCGTGTCACGCGCGTCGCCACCGACGAGCAGGGTCGGATGCGCGCCGACGCACTCGCCACAACACTGGAGTCCCTCACCGGCCCCACGATCGTCTGCGCGCAGGCGGGCAACGTGAACACCGGGGCGTTTGATCCCATCGACGACATCGCGACCGTCACGTCCGCCCATGGCGCGTGGCTGCACGTGGACGGCGCCTTCGGCCTCTGGGCCGCCGCCAGTCCGACCCGCGCACACCTGGTCAACGGCATCGCGCGGGCCGACTCGGTCGCCACCGATGCGCACAAGTGGATCAATGTCCCGTATGACAGTGGTGTCGTCTTCACCGCGCATCCCGCGTCGCACCGCCGGGCCATGACGCTGTCGGCCGCGTACATCATTGAGTCCGCCCGGGAGCGTGACCCGCACGAGTTCGTACCCGAGGAATCCCGACGCGGTCGCGCGGTTCCGATTTATGCCGCGATCAGAACGATGGGGCGTGAGGGTTTCGGCGCACTCATCGACCGCTGCTGCACGCTGGCGACCCATCTGGCCACACGCTTGCGGGCGGACGACCGTCTGGAGATCCTCAACGAGGTAGTCCTGAATCAGGTGTTGATTCGTGTCCGCGGCGCCGAGGCGGACGCGCGGACGAAACAGATGGTGGAACGTCTCCAGCAGGAGGGCACGTGCTGGGCGAGTGGCACGACGTGGCACGGCATGTCGGCCCTGCGCCTGTCGGTCAGCAACTACTCGACCACTGAAAAAGACATCGACCGCACGGCCGACGCTATTCTGAAGGTGGTGTGAGCCACGCCGGGAGCTCCTGCAGGCTGCCGATGACAGGGATGGTCGCGTCAAAATTGGTGGCCTGTTCGCGACGTCCGTCGCGATCAAGCCAGACGCCGCGCATGCCCAACTGGCGGGCCCCCAGCACATCGTGCGGCAGACTGTCGCCGACCATGACCGCATCGGCAGCGCTGACCTGCATTTGATCGAGCGCTTCCTGGAAGATCCGCGGGTCGGGTTTCATGACCCCGAACTCGGCCGACGACACCGCCACCGTCATCAGGCCGTGCAGGGCGAAGTGCTCCTGAAAGCCGACCAGTGACCGGTGGGAGTTCGAGATGAGCCCCATCCGCACGCCCTGCCGCTGCAACGCCCTGAGCGCCTCGGGTACATCGTCATACATCTCGAAGTGGTGGTGGTGGGCCCAGTCGTCATAGATTTCGCGGGCGGCCATGGCCACCCCGGGCCCCTGGCCCCCCATGAGTTCGATGATCCGGCTCGTGTATCGGACGAAGATCTCGTCGTGATAGCGCTGATCGGGTGAATCCAGCAGGATGGCGGCCGACGACACCGCCGCCTCAAACGCCGCCTCGTCGACCGGAACGCCGTGCCGGGCGCAGGTTTCCGCATACCCCGGGGCCAGGAACCGGCGACCGGGGCGAATCAGGGTGAAGTCGACATCAAAGAAGACGGCAGTGGTGGTCACGAGGGGGTTCAGGGTGAGTGCGCAATATAGAATAAGAGTTTATAACCGTGATGCGCGACTGGAAAGACACACTCAATCTCCCGCGGACTGACTTCCCGATGAAGGCGAACCTCCCGACGGCCGAGCCGACGGCGATCGCCCGCTGGCGGGAAATGAAGTTGTACGAGGCCATTCGCACGCACCGGCGTGGGGCGCCGCGATTTGTGCTGCACGACGGTCCCCCGTACGCCAATGGCGAGATCCACATCGGCCACGCGCTCAACAAGATTCTCAAGGACTTCGTCGTCAAATCGAAGTCCATGGCCGGATTTGACGCGCCGTACGTGCCCGGCTGGGATTGCCATGGCCTGCCGATCGAACTCAACGTCGAACGCGAGTTGGGGCCGGCCGCCAAGGATCGCTCCATCGGCGACTTCCGTCGTGCGTGTCGCGAGTTTGCGGCGAAGTTCGTCACGTCACAACGCGCCGACTTTGAACGCCTCGGTGTGCTGGGGGACTGGGATACGCCCTATCTCACGATGAACTACGGCTATCAGGCCGCGATCGTGCGCGCGCTCGGCCGCTTTGTTGATCGAGGGCTGGTCTACAAGGGTAAAAAGCCGGTGCACTGGTGCCTGCGCGATCGCACCGCACTGGCCGAGGCGGAGGTCGAATACGAGACGCACACGTCGCCGTCGATCTTCGTCGAGTTTCCGTTGTCCGACGCCGACACCACCCTCGCCACGCACGTGACCGCGACGAAGGGACGACAGGTATCCGCGCTCATCTGGACAACGACTCCGTGGACGATCCCAGCCAACCTGGCCATCGCGTTCCACCCGGACTTTGAATACGGTGCGTTCGACTACGAGGGCCGCCTCATCGTGATGGCGACCAGCCTCGTTGAGGCTGTGGCCGCCCGCACCGGTCGCGCACTCGGTCCCGCCGTGGCCACGTTCAAGGGCGCCGTCCTTGAGGGCGTGACCTTCCGGCACCCGCTCTACGACCGCGACTCGGTCGGTGTCCTTGCCGATTACGTCACGCTTGAGCAGGGCACCGGCGCCGTCCACACGGCACCTGGGCACGGCACCGACGACTTCAACACGGGCGTGCGGTACGGGCTGCCGATCACCACCCCCATCGGCACACACGGTCGATTCATCGACGACACGCCGATTGTCGGCGGCCTCAAGGTGTTCGAAGCGAATCCCGTCGTGGAAGCGGCGCTCGCGGCGCGCGGTCGCCTGTGGCACCGCTCGGACTTCGAGCATTCGTATCCGCATTGCTGGCGCTGTCATCAGCCGGTCATCTTCCTGGCCACCCCCCAGTGGTTCATCCGCATGGAAGGGTTGCGCGACGATGCGACCGCGGCGTCGGAGGCGACGAAGTGGCACCCCTCATGGGGACGCGAACGGATGACCGGCATGTTTGCCACACGGCCCGATTGGTGCATCTCGCGCCAGCGTGCCTGGGGTGTGCCGATCCCGGCCCTCACCTGCTCGGGATGTGGGCACTCGCACCTGACGCCGGAACTGGTCGAGCGCGCGGCGACCGTGTTCGAGCGTGACAGCGCCGACGCGTGGTACGACGCGCCGCTCGAGACGTTTGTGCCGGAGGACTTCCGGTGTGATGCGTGCGCCGGCGCCGCCTTCGAGCGCGAGCGCGACATTCTCGACGTGTGGTTCGACTCGGGGTCCAGTCACGAGGCCGTGCTCGCACAACGGCCCGAACTGCGATGGCCGGCGGATCTGTATCTTGAAGGCACGGACCAGTACCGCGGGTGGTTCCAGTCCTCGCTCCTGGTGGGCGTGGGCACACGCGGACGCGCGCCGTACGACGGCGTGCTCACCCACGGCTTCGTCGTCGATACCCACGGCCGCAAGATGTCGAAGTCGATCGGCAACGTCATCGCGCCGCAGCAGATCATCAAGGACAGCGGCGCCGACGTGCTGCGTCTGTGGGTCGCGATGGTCGACTACCGTGACGAGATCCGCCTCGGCAAGGAAGTCCTCGCGCGCACGGTGGAGGCGTACCGGAAAATCCGCAACACGTTCCGCTATCTGCTGTCGAACCTGTACGACTTTGACCCAGCCGTCCACACGGTCCGTCACGCGGACATGCTCAGCGTGGACCGCCACATCCTCTCGCGATACACGCGCCTCGAGCGGAAGATGCGCGCGGCGTACGACGCGTACGATTTCCAGTCGCTGGCGCACGCCGTCAACGAATTCGTCACGGTCGAACTGAGCGCACTGTATCTCGACGTCTCGAAGGACCGGCTCTACACCTTCCGTGCAGATTCGGTGGAACGTCGATCGGCGCAGACCACGCTGTATGTGCTGGCCAACGGTCTCGTGCGCCTGCTCGCGCCGATCCTGTCGATGACGGCGGACGAAATCTGGTCACGCCTGCCCGGCACGCGGGAACCCTCCGTGCACATGGCGGATTTCCCGAGCAGCCCGGAGTCGTGGATCGATGACGGCCTTGATTCGCACTGGGAGGCGCTGTCCGATGTCCGTCACACCGTGAACGAGACGCTTGAACGGTCGCGGGCCGACAAAGTCATCGGCGCACCGTTGACGGCGCATATCACCCTGACGGCCGGCGGCGACCTGTTCCGGCTGCTGCAGGCCGCCGAAACCGAGCTGCCCATGTTGTGCATTGTGTCGCAGGTCAGCCTCCGCCATTCCGGCGACGGACCGCTGACCGTCGAGGTCGCCCACGCGTCCGGTGACAAGTGTCCGCGCTGCTGGCGGTTTGTGCCGGTCCTGACGGGAAGCGGCGAGGACGCGGTCTGTGAACGGTGCGCGGACGCCCTGGGAGGCCCGGCATGATGGCCCGGATCCCGAAGCTCGCGTGGCTCGTGGTCGGGATCATCGTGCTCGATCAGATCACCAAGTGGCTGGTGCACGGATCCTTGTCGCTGTACGAAAGCCGCACGGTCATTCCAGGGCTCGTCGATCTGGTGCATGTCCGGAACGAAGGCGTCGCCTTCGGTCTGCTGAACAACCTCGACATTCCCTACAAGGCGGTGCTGACCACGTCGCTGGCGGTCGTGGCGCTCGCCGTCATCGGCTTCTACTTCAGCACCCAGCTCCAGCCCCACGAACGCCTGGCGCGCATCGGCCTCGCGTCAATCGCCGGCGGAGCCGTCGGCAATCTGATCGATCGTGTGCGTCAGGGCTACGTGCTGGATTTTGTTGACGTCTATTGGGGCACCTGGCACTTCTGGGCGTTTAATGTGGCCGACTCGGCGATTACCGTCGGGGCGATTCTTGTGTTTGCGGACCTTCTCCTGGTGAAACGACATGTACCCGATTCTGTTTAACGTCGGCGACTGGCCGGTCTATTCGTACGGCGTCCTGTTGGCCGCCGCCTACCTGATCGGCCTGCAGTTGGCGGTCGTACGTGCCCGGCGCGCCGGGATCGACCCGGCCAAGGTCATGGACCTGGGCATCTACCTGATCATCGCGGCGTTGGTCGGCGCCAAGCTGATGCTCATCGCCGTGGACTTTGACTACTTCCGTCAGCAGCCCCGAGAGCTGCTGTCGCTGGTGCGTGCGGGTGGCGTGTTTTACGGCGGCCTGATTGCGGCTGTCGCGGTCGGGTACTTCCTCGTGCGTCGGTACAAACTCAACATCTGGTCCACCGGCGACCTCATGGCGCCCGGCATCGCGCTCGGTCATGTGGTCGGACGATTTGGGTGCCTGCTCGCCGGCTGTTGTTACGGACGGCCGACGGACGTCGGATGGGCAATCACCTTCACCAACCCGGTGGCGAACGCCAACGTCGGCACGCCGCTCAACATTCCCCTGCACCCGACGCAGTTGTATGACGCCGGCGCGGAGTTGCTCATTCTCGGCGTGTTGCTGCTGACCGAGCGGAAGGGCAAACCGTTTGCGGGACGCACCTTCTGGCTCTACATCGGCCTCTACGCGATCTCACGATTCATCATTGAGTATTTCCGCGGGGATATTCAGCGCGGCACCGTCTTCGGCACCATGTCGACGTCGCAATTTGTCTCGCTGTTGCTCGTGCCTGCGGCCCTCGTGATGTTGTGGTTTCTCCGCCGGCAACAACAGCCGACGGCGGCCTGAGCCGCATGTCCGGGCACACGCGACTCGTCGTCGAGGCCACCGACGCGGGCGTGCGACTCGATCAATTCATCACGTCCCGACTCCCGGATCTGTCCCGGTCGCAGGTGCAACGGCTGTTGCGCGACGGTCGTGTCACCTCCTCGCCACATCCCGCCAAGCCGGGGCTGGTGGTGACCGAAGGACTCCAGGTCGACGTGGACGTGCCCCCGCCGATGCCGGCCACACCTTCGGCAGAAGATCTGCCGCTCGAAATCCTGTACGACGATGCGGATTTGGTGGTGATCAACAAGCCGCCGGGCATGGTCGTCCATCCGGCGGCGGGTCACGCCCACGGCACGCTGGTGAACGCCCTGCTGCACCATGTGACGGGGCTGTCGGGGATCGGCGGTGCTGAGCGACCTGGCATCGTGCACCGCCTCGATCGCGGCACGTCGGGCATCATGGTCGTGGCCAAACACGACAAGGCGCATCGCTCCCTCTCGGAACAATTCCACGACCGTGTGGTGCGGAAGGAATACCAGGCGGTGGTCTGGGGCACACCGGACAAAGGCACCCGATATGAGGATCCGATCGGCCGCGATCCGAACAACCGGAAAAAAATGTCGAGCCGGGCGCCCGGCGGACGAAGTGCGCTGACCGAGGTGATTGCCGTCGAGCCGTTGCGCGGACTCTCGTGGGTCACATTGTCGATTGGCACCGGCCGCACACACCAGATCCGGGTGCATCTCTCGGAGGCCGGGCATCCGCTGGCCGGCGATGACCTGTACGGGGGCGTGCGCAAACGCCTGCCCACCTACCAGGCGGCACTCGCCAAACTGGAACGACCATTTCTGCACGCCGCGCGTCTGTCTTTTGCGCACCCTGCCGATGGGCGCACGATGGACTTCACCGCGGCACTACCGCTGGACCTGGAGCGGGTGTTGAAGGCGCTTCGCCAGGCCACGTCGGGTCTGACGGGTTCACGCAAGCGATAGGAGATCTCTGGTGGCAGCGGACGTGATTTTCGAGGGGCGCGTCATTCGCGTGGAACGGGAAGATGTCACGTTGTCGAATGGACGCACCACCACCATCGAAGCCGTGCGGCATCGTGGGTCGGTCGTCATCCTCGCGCAGCCCACGCCGGAGACGGTGATCGTGATTCGTCAGTATCGACCGGTCATCTCCACATGGATCTGGGAACTGCCCGCCGGGAGTCTCGACCCAGGCGAGTCCCCGGACACCGCTGTCG
>CAYZLT010000024.1:0-20127 GCA_964479175.1 uncultured Solibacteraceae bacterium
ATGCACGATCAGTGGGTGGTCGGCGGGACGCCCCTTGGCGCGAAAGATCGCTCGGAGCGCGGCCGGGTTGGTCGCATCGGCGGCCAATCCATACACGGTCTCGGTCGGCACGGCCACCAATTCGCCCGCGTGCAGCAAGCGCACGGCGGTCGCCACATCGTCGGGGCTGGACGTCAGCGACAACATGATCATGCGTGCGGCACAAACACGGCGCTGCGGGCGGCCTCGAGCACGGCGCGCACTTCCGGGTGCTGGATGCGCCGTTCCGTGCTGATGAGCCAGAAGGCCTCACGCACCTCTGCGACCCGTCCGACCTCATGGACGCCATACCGCGCGCAGACTTCGTCCGAGATGATCGCCGGCGACGGAAAATACCCTTCACTCGCCTCGCCGAACACTTTCATCAGGGCGCTGTCATCAAACTCCCCGACGATGCGCGGCGACAGACGCGCATCGCCCAGCCAGCGATCGATTTCGCCGCGCACCGCCGTGTTCGGCCCTGGCAGGAGCAGGGGCGCGCCATTGAGGCACGCGGGAAACGCCGTCCGCCGCCGCGCCACGCCAGGGGCGGCAAAAAAGGCCACCGCGCTCTCGCCCAGCTTCCGGCTGTGCCCTCGCACCGCCAGCCCCGCCGGCATCGGCCGGTCGGCCAGCACCATCTCCAGACGATGCAGGGCCAACTCGCCAAGCAACCAGTCAATCGTGCCTTCGCGGCAGACCAACCGGAGGGGCTTCTCCGCACTCTTCAACGACGCCAGCAGGCGATGGGTCAGCGACTTCGGGATGGCGTCGGAGACACCGACGCGAAACGTGGCCATGGCCTGTTGTGGCGCCACGTCCGCTCGCAGCGACGAGACCATCTCCTGGGCCAGGGCAAAAATTTCGTCCGCGTACGACAACGCCACACGTCCGGCATCGGTGAGATTGAGACCGCGGCCGACGGCTTTGAACAGGGCGGTACCCAGGTCGTCTTCAAGGAGCTTGATCTGCGCGCTGACGGTTTGTGGCGTGACGTGCAGTTGATTCGCCGCCGCCACCACACTGCCGGCATGTGCGGTCGCCCAGAAATAACGCAGGTGTTTGGGATTCATGGTTGCAATGACAACTTATTACGAATGGTTCATAAACAATATTCGACTTTTATTGATTCACCAAAACCGCCACACTCGTCAGGCAACCGATGCGGACCCACTCGCGAAGCGTATTTTTGTTGGTTCGGCACCCAGCGGACCTCGATCGGGAGGGCGCGGGCCTGACCGCGTATCTGTCGCACCTTCGACGTCAGTCAACCACGCGCGACGGTGAGACGCTGCAGGGCATCTGGATCGACGAGGACGGTGCGGCGAACCTGCCCGAGGCGCTGGTCTTGCCCGACGGGGCCGGCGGACAACGGATCGTACGCGTGATCGAGGCAGCGGGTATCAACGGGGTCTGGATGGTGTGTTGGCTCGACACGACGGCCGCGTCGGTCTCCCGCGTTGATCTCCTGGAGGCGTTGCTGGAATGTTTCGGCCATGACGAGTCGAGCGCCACCTGCCCGGCACGGTTTGTCCCGGTGTTTTCCTGCGATGCGCCCGAGATTCGCATCAACGCCGAACTGCAACGACTCCGGGTCCGGCATCCCAAAGTCGTGCTGGCACACATCTTTCAGGACCGCGCCGGCAGACTGATCGTGCCGGTGAAAGGGCGTCTGCGTGAACGCTGTTGATCCTGTCCTGCTGTTTTTTCTGCTCGGGCTGGCCGCCGGGCTGTTGCGCTCGGAGTTGCGCTTGCCGGCCGCCGTCTATGAGTTGGTGAGCATGCTGCTGCTGCTCTCGATCGGCCTCAAGGGCGGCATCGAACTGGGCAAGCAGCCCGTGGGGAACGTGGCACTGCAGGCGCTCGCCGTCATGGTGATGGGCGCGGTGTTGCCCTTGGTCGCCTTTCCGGTGCTGCGACTGGTCGGCCGTCTTCGGCGCGCCGATGCCGCCTCCATCGCCGCGCACTACGGCTCGGTGAGTGTCGCCACCTATGCCGTCGCCACCGCCTATTTTGCCAGCCGCCAGATCGCCTTCGAGGCGCACATGCCGTTTCTGCTGGTCGTGCTGGAAATCCCGGCCATCCTCGTGGGCATCCTGCTGGCCCGTGGGTTCTCCCGTGACATGCCGGTTGGTACGGTCGCGCACGAAGTGCTCCTCGGCAAAGGCATCGTCCTGCTCGTGGGAGGGCTGCTGATCGGGTGGGCGGCCGGCGCGGACGGGTTGACGCCGATGGCCCCCTTGTTCTTCGACCTCTTCAAGGGGATCCTGGCGCTGTTCCTGCTCGAGATGGGGCTGATCACGGCGGCCCAGTTCGGCAGTCTGCGGCAACACGGCGTGTTCCTGGTGCTGTTTGGCATCGGCATGCCACTCTTCTCGTCGGTGGTGGGCATCCTGGTGGGGTACGGACTTGGGCTGTCGCTTGGCGGCACGACGATGCTGGCCGTCCTGGCCGCGAGTGCCTCATACATTGCCGTGCCTGCCGCCATGCGCATTTCGGTCCCGCAGGCGAATCCAACGCTGTCGCTGGCGGTCTCGCTGGGGGTCACCTTTCCGTTCAATGTTCTCGTGGGCATTCCCCTGTATCACGCCATGACCACGACCGCATTCGCCGTGCTTGGAGGGTAGGTTCATGACGAGCGCGAACCGGAAACTGCTGACCATCATCACTGAGGCTGCGCTGGAAAGTGTGCTGGTCAAAGACCTCCAACGCCTGGGCGTGCAGGGGTACACCATCACCGACGCGCGCGGACGAGGCCGTCGCGGTGCACGCACGGCCGCCTGGAGTGAAAGCAGCAACATCCGCGTCGAGATTGTGTGTGACGCCTCGACCGCCGGGGCCGTCGCCGCGCATCTGCAGACGCGGTACTACGAGGACTACGCGATGATCCTGTTCGTAGCCGACGTGGCCGTCTTGCGATCGGAGAAGTTCTGATGGGGACACCGTCGCCGCTGGTCGGCATCATCATGGGATCGGCATCGGACTGGGACACCATGCGCCATGCGGTGGAGATCCTCGAGTTGCTTGAGGTGCCGCATGAGGTTGAGGTCGTGTCCGCCCATCGTACGCCGGACAAATTATTCCGGTATGCCGAGCAGGCAGATGCCAGGGGCCTGGAAGTGATCATCGCGGGCGCAGGAGGAGCGGCCCATCTGCCTGGCATGACCGCTGCCAAGACGACTCTGCCTGTCCTTGGTGTGCCCGTGCGCTCTGCGGCCCTCAACGGCATGGATTCCCTGCTGTCGATCGCGCAGATGCCGGCGGGGATTCCGGTGGGCACACTGGCGATCGGCCCGGCTGGCGCGGCCAACGCGGCGCTGCTGGCCGCCGGCATTCTCGCCAACAAATATCCGGCGATCAAAACCGCGCTGCGCGCCTACCGTGAGCAACAGACCGAGCGCGTGTTGGCCGTCGGTGACCCCCGGGACACCCGCACATGAAGGTGGGAGTGCTTGGCGGGGGCCAGCTCGCGCGAATGTTGGCCCAGGCGGGACGGTCATTGGGCGTGGCGTGCAGATTCCTCAGTCCCGATCCCCACGCCTGTGCGACGTCCTTCGGCGAACATCTGTGCGTCGCCTACGACGATCCGGACGGCCAGCGACGTCTGGCGGACTGGGCGGATGTGCTCACCTACGAATTTGAGAACGTGTCGGTGGCGGCCGTGGAATCGCTGGAGCGGTTGCGACCCATGTATCCGTCGTCGCTGGCCCTGGCGGCGTCACGCGACCGTCTGGTGGAGAAGCGCCGCTTCCAGGCCCTGGGGCTCGCCACCGCCGAGTTCCGCGCGGTCGAGACTCTCGCGGAGCTCCGCCTCGCGGCGGAAGACATGGGGCTGCCTGCGATTCTCAAAAGCCGCATGCAGGGGTACGACGGGAAAGGCCAGACGCTGGTGCGCCACCCGACCGACCTGCCAGCGGCCTGGGACACGGTGGGCCGGGTGCCGTCGATCCTCGAGGCCGTGGTGCCGTTTGATCGGGAACTCTCCATCATCGCGGCGCGGGCGCGGACAGGTGAGACCGTCTTTTATCCGGTGAGTGAAAATCACCACCGCCAGGGCATCCTGCGTCTCTCCTTGAGTCGGGCTGGCGATGTGATGCAGGCGCAGGCCGAGTCGATGATCCACCGACTGCTGTGCGATCTCGACTATGTCGGCGTGCTGGCGCTGGAGTTGTTTCAGGTGGGTGACCGGCTGTTGGCCAATGAGATGGCCCCGCGCGTGCACAACAGCGGGCACTGGACCATCGAGGCGGCGCCCACCTCGCAATTCGAGAACCATTTGCGGGCCATCTGTGGGTTTCCACTCGGGGCGACCGCACCCATTCAGCGGGCCGCGATGGTCAATCTCATTGGCGACCCGCCTCCGGCATCGGCGATCACGGCCATTGCCGGAACCAGCCATCACGTCTACGGCAAGGCCGCGCGGCCGGGGCGCAAAGTGGGACACGTCACCCTCACAGGCCGGCCGGGGGAGTCCGAGCTGTTCGAGAGGCGCCTCACGCGACTGCTGCAGATCGCTGGGGTGCCGGAACTGGCGTGGCAAGGATCGACCGGGCCGCCTGAGCCCGATGCGGGCCATGGGTCAGTACCAGCAACTGACATGGCAGGACCGTGACGGCTTGCTGGCCAATGGCGTCGGCGCCATCGCGCAGACCCCTGACAGGTACCTGTGGCTCGGGACGGCGGAAGGCCTGGTGCGCTTCGACGGCGTGCGGTTCACCACGTTTGATCGCACGAACACAGCCGCCATCAAGAACAACGATATTCACTCGTTACTCGTGGATCGCACGGGCGCCTTGTGGATCGGCAGTCATGCCGGAGGCGTCACCCGATACCAGGCCGGACGCTTCACGGACTCCTCGACTGCCGACGGCCTTGCCGACCTGCGCGCGTATTGTCTGTTGAAGGACGATCGGGTCACGACCTATTCCACCCGCGACGGTTTGCCCTCCCATGCGATTCGGTCGTTGGCCCGGGACCACAACGGCGTCGTCTGGGTCGGAACCGATGCCGGCCTGAGCCGCTTCGAAGACGGCCGATTCACCATCACCGATCAACCTGAAGGCGTGAAGGCCGTTTCCATCAAGACACTCGCTGTTGACGATATCGAGTCCTCTGCCGGCACCACCATTCGCATCAGCCTTCCGGTTACGTGACCGATCGATTCCGGCCGGAAGTTTCACGCGTCCATCCAGGTCACGTCGAGTACGATTCGAGCATGCTGACGCTGCAGGTCGTCGGGATTGTGCCCGCGGCGGGACGCGGATCGCGATTCGCGGACGCGGACCCGGCCGCTCCTCCCAAGATGCTGGCGCGCGTTGACGGCGTGCCCATGGTGCGCCGAACGGTGGAATCGCTGGTCAAAGGCGGCGTGGATCACTGCGTGGTCATCGTGTCCCCCCAGGGCTCCGCCAGTGTGGACGGCATCGACCAGGCGTTGCGCGGGTTGCCCGTGCGCCTCGTCGTGAATCCCGATCCGTCCAGAGGGATGTTTTCGTCGGTCCAGTGTGGCGTCGCGGCCACCGACGAATCCGACCTGTGCGTCCTGCTGCCAGGCGATATGCCATTTGTGCAACCGTCAACCATTGCGGCGGTGATTGCGGCCGCGGAGCGTGGTGCGCATACCGTGACGCCATCACTCGACGGCCATCGCGGCCATCCGGTGGTCTCGTCGTCCCCGTTGCGTGCACGGATTGTCGCGGCAGCCGCGGATTCCAGACTCGACCATCTGATGGATCAGGATACGGTGCGCGTTGTCGACGTGACCGATTCTGGCGTACGACGTGACGTCGATCGGCCCGCGCCACCGGCGTCGGCGGCGCCTTGACGCAATTGCTCTGGAGTTGTCATGGCGGAGACGAGGCCGCCGCGGCCGAGCTGTGTCCCCTCGTGTATCAGGAGTTGCGGGCACTCGCGCGCCGGCGCATGTTTGGGGCGCGCTCCCAACACACCCTCGCGCCGACGGCGCTCGTGCACGAGGCCTACCTGAAGATGATGGGCGGACAGATGGATGCTCGTGACCGGATCCACTTCTTCGCGCTGGCAGCCCGGTCGGCGCCCACTTTCACAATGCGGACCGCGTGTGGCCGGGTTGTAGGAGCCGCTACCCTGGTTCGCGGGTTGTGCCAGCGTCCTCAAACGCCGCCCACGCGCCAGTGGTGAGGCGGAACGCACCCTGCCAGCGGACCGTGAACGTCGCGGTCGCCCGATCCCAGGCCATGCGGTCGATGGTCACGCTGTTGCGGTCGGCGAGTCGAAGGACGTTGAACGAATTCGGCTCGCCCCGCTCGCGCGTGGACATCGTACCGGCCTGCACAAGCAGCGCCGAGTGACCGGCAATTTGGTAGCGGGTGGCGGTGCCGCCCACATGACTGACATGGAGGTGCCCGGCGAGAAAGATGTCCGCGCCAGCGGCTGAGAGTCGCTCCATGGCCATGCGCGACCGCCCGATCATCTTGGCCGGCTCGGCACCAGGCGGGACGTCAAACGGATGGTGGGTGACGATGATCTTGACCACGTCGGGTGCGGCCAGACGCAGGCGTTCGGCGGCGCGCTCGGCCTGGGCCACGTTGAGGCGACCTTCGTCACTGAACAGGACCGTCCGCACGCTGTTGAGTCCGACCACCAGTAGTGCCCAATCCTCGAACACCGGTTCCAGATCCTCGGCAATGTATTGGCGATAGCCGGCAAACGGCGACAGGAGCCGTGCCGGAATGTTGAACATGGGCACGTCGTGATTGCCCGGCACGACCAGCACCGGCGGCGCCAAGGATTTCAGAAACGCCGCGGCCCGGAGGAACTGGCTTCGACGCGCGCGTTGGGTCAGGTCGCCCGACACCACCACGAGATCCGGCGAGAGGCCGTTGATGTACGTCGCCAATGACGCCATCACGCGCCCGTCCACACGAGGGAAATGCAGGTCCGACGTGTGGACGATCGTGCGCACTACACGATCACCCGCAACACGCCGGGCCTGGCCTGATACCGCAGCGGCAGCGTCAACGTCGTCGTCTCTCCGTCGAGTGAGACGATGACGCGCCGGGCACTGGTGGTCTCGATAATCAGGTCGGTCGTGGGAATGATCTCGAAGGCGCCCACTGCAGAGGCGTGGCCGAAGAGCGTGCGGAGCACGAGCATCGGCAGTTGGCGGGTCGCGATCCGCGGTGCCAGGTAGACGAAGATCTGCCCACTCGTCAGGTGCTCCCGTTTGCCGACCGTGCGCCCTTCGATCACATATTCATTGTTGCCCACGAAGACAAAGGGTGTGCGCGTCGAGAGCCGACGTCCATTGACCGTGAGGTGCACGTGGAGGCCGCGGTACGTGCGGACCACGCGCCACGACGCAATCGCCATTGCGACCCACTTGCCGTGCCCCGCTTCACGCAGTTGTTCGCGGATGTCGACGGCGCTGGGGTACACACCGATCGACGAGTTGTTGACGAAGAGTTGGCCGTTGACCTCCGCGGCGTCCACGCACGACACTCGTCCGGCGACAATCGTCGCGACCGCCTCGGTGAGGTCCATCGGCAGGTGCAAGTCCTGGGCGAAGTGGTTGAGGGTCCCGACCGGGAGGACGCCGAGTGCCACCTCGGTCCCGGCCACGACGCCCGCGACGGCGTTGACCGTGCCGTCGCCTCCGGCCGCCACCACCACGTCGGACGTGTCGGCGGCCTCCCGTGCCAGCGCGACCACGTCGTCACCGGCGTGGAACGTGACCATGCGGGGCGCCACGCCGAAAGCCGCGAATGCGGCCGCGATGTCGTCGGCCAGCCCGGGCGTGGTGGTGCCGCCGGCCGAGGGGTTGACGAGCACAGTGATGGGGCGCGTCAGCTGCCGCCGCCGCCGCCGCCGCCGAACCCACGTCCGGTCGTGGCACTCCAGCGCGGATTGACCACGTTGTTGTAGATGGACCCGAACTGGAAGCTGAAGCCCACGAGCATGCGATAGCGGTAGCCGGTCTGCAGGCGACGCAACTTGAGCAGCACTTCCTCGTCGGAGGCGTTGCCGGCCGGCAGGTACACCTGGTCACGCACGCGCGAATAGCTGCCTTCGAGGTTCAGGCTGAAGCCCCGAAAGAGCCGGACGTCCGCATCGGCAAAAAAATCAAGGTTGTACTTCGCCGCATCATTTACTTGCGCCGAATAGGCCGCCGATGCACGCCACGATCCCCACGGCTGACGCAGCGCCAGGATGGCCGCCAGCCGATGTTCGACCAGCGTATCTTCGGTCTTGTCGAACACCGTGGTCTGGTAATAATCGATCTTCGAGACACCCGCCGAATACTGTAGGACCATCGAGCGCCGCGTGGAATCTTCGTAGGGGAAATAGTCCCATTCGAGTCCCGCCGCCACACGCAACTCCAGTGCTTCATTCGACTGGGTGTTGGAGCGCACCTCGGTGCGCATCAGGCCGGCCCAGTGAGACTGGCCCAAACTCTTGATGACCGAGCCGGACAGGTTCCAGTTGTCGGAGGAACTCTTGACGACCCGCCCGTCGCTCAACGTGAAGTTGCTGCGGTTGAAGTCGCCATTGCCGTTGAACGAAAATTTCCACCGTTCGGTCGTGCGGTTGCCCGAGACGTTGGTGCGGAAGCGGTTGCTCTTCTGACGCTCCTCTCCGTTGAGTTCCGTACTCGCGCCAAGGCGGAAGATCCACGCATTCCAGGGGTCGTCGGCCGGCGCGGTCGACTTGACGGTGAGGCCGCCGGTCGGTACCCGGTATTGCAGCGAAAACCTGTCGCCCTGCGGAGTTCTCACCAAAAATGGTGCGAGCCCCAGCGCAAACGTTCGCGAAATGCCGCGGCGTCGCTCGTCCTCGGTGTCGGTACCGCTACTGGTGTAGGTCAGACGCTGTTTGAGGTCAACAAACGTGCGCTGGCCAATAAAGTCCATTGCGTATTCACGCCCGCCTGACGCCGTATTTTGCGTGGAGATCAATACGTGAACGTCCGAATCGGCCTTGTCCCGGACGTAGTTGATGAAACTGATGTCCTGGCGGATGTTGTTGAAGTCGCACTGCTGACAGTCGAGGAAGACCCGAAGGGTGATGCCCGCCTGGTCCTGACCGGTCGCCGCTGTGGCGCTATCGTGAGACGCCTGCGCGAACGCAGGCCCGGCGCCCAAGGACAGGATGCCCGCCGTGACCCAGACAAGAGCGAACGACCGGAAACGTACCCAGACCTGAACAAACCCACTTTCGCGCATTCTGCCCCGTGACTTCCGGCCGTACGGCCTGTGTAATTCCTCCGGCCAGTTCCGGACGGCTCCCGTTAATATTACCCGGGAGCGGGGGCGGGCGCAGTGTTGCCTGCGCGTGGGCCCTCGAACCTCCATCATGCTCACGCTTCTGAGATTCGGGCTCGGTCGACGCGCTTTTGTCGCGGCATTTATGCTTGGTCTGCTGCTCCAAATCAGTGCCCTGGCGCTGCGAGGCACCGGGGACATGACGGCGTTCAAGACCTGGGCGGTGAATGCGGCGTCCTCCGGAGTGTTTCGAGCCTACACCCGCCCCCCACACCTGCCACCCGGCGAACACGAAAGTTTCTCGCGTCCCGACTATCCGCCCCTGAGCGTCATTGCGTTGTGGACGATTGCAAAATCGAGCGACGCCGTCAGTCCAGGCCTGACCGTTGGGTCGCGGCGGTTGACGGTCGCAATCAAGAGCCTCCTGCTGGGGGTCCGGGTGGGCGTGTTCTTGCTCCTGTTGTGGGTGGTCTTTCGAACAACCGGTGATCCCACCCTGGCGTGGACCACCGCGTTGGCGACGTGGCTGAACCCGGCGCTAATTCTCAACGGCTCGACGTTGGGCTACCTGGATGCCTGGTGTTGGGCGCCTGGCATCGCGGCCATCGTGGCCAGCAGCCGCGGCCACTACAAGGCCGCGGGGGTGTTGCTGGCCATTGCCATGCTCACCAAACATCAGGGCGTGTTGTTCGGTTTCCCAGTGTTGGCCGCTGCGGGGCGACAGTGGCCGGCGGCGATGCGCCTGCTCCTGGCGTGCGGAGCGACCGTCGCAGTGGTCGTGGCACCGTTCGTGATCTTCGGCTCGGCCACGGGCGTTGTCGAGGGGCTCAAGGTGAACGTGATCGACGACCTTGTGTCAGGCAACGCGCTCAACTTCTGGTGGCTGGTCACCATTGGGTTGCAGATCACGCAATCGGGCTTCGCGGCGATCCATCAAGAGTTGCAGTGGATTGATGTCCCCAGGCTGATCGCCGCCACCGGCGTCTCACCCAGAATCTATACTCGTCTGTTTGTCGTCGGAGCGACGCTCTGGATGTACGCGCGGGTCAGCCGCACACCCAGCCTTCCCGCCGCGGCGTCGATGGGCTCGCTGGCGATTCATACCTACTTTGTGTTCGCCATTTCGGTGCACGAGAACCACCTGGTCAACGCGATTCCCCTGGCAGCACTTGCGGCCGTCTTTTGGCCACAATACTGGCGTGTGTTCTGGGGGCTGACCGCTATCGCCGCCCTGAACCAGTTCCTGTTCTACGGATTTGGGCGAGACTTTGACTATCCCGATCGCACCGGATGGTTCTGGGTGTGGACCGCCGGTTTATCACTGGCGAACATGATCCTGCTTGCCGCACACGCCGTGCTCTTCTATCGGTGCAGCGCGGCGGCTATCGCCGACGAGGGATCATGGAGGGCGAAGGCGTCACGTCCGGAATCGAAGTCTGGGAACTGCTGAGCTACATCGTCACCGTCATCGCCCTGCCCCTCGCGATCTTCACGTTCTGGCAGGAGCAGCGAAAAGAACGCGAGAACGAAGACGAAGAGACTTATCAACTGCTGTCTGCCGGGTATCTCGATTTCCTCAAGCTGGTGTTGGACAATCCGGACCTGCAGTTGCGGTCTGACCGAGCCGCGCCGGTACTGACGCTCGGCATGCCGACCACTGGGTGTACCGAACAGTGCAGGTGTCCGTCATCGCAGGTGACAGGATGGCCGCATGTGGCGCACCATCCTGATCACCGCGGTGGTGACGATTCTGCTGACCGTGCTGTTCCTGAACCTTCAGGCCGGGGAGCGGCATCTTCGGTACGAGCTGCCTCATGCGTTCGCGGTGGACGACCCGGCATTCCAACGGACGATGGACGTGGCGCTGGGGCCGGCTATTCTGGCCGGCAACAGCGTGACGGCGCTGCAGAACGGCGACGAAATTTTCCCGTCAATGCTCGAGGCCATCCGTGGCGCGCAACAGAGCATTACGTTTGAGACCTACATCTACTGGTCCGGCACAGTGGGACAGTGGTTTGCCGACGCGTTGAGTGAACGCGCCCGAGCCGGCGTGAAGGTCCACGTGCTGCTGGACTGGGTGGGTGCCGGCAAACTCGACAAGCCCCAGCTTGACGGAATGAAGGCGGCCGGCGTCGAGGTCGCGTTGTACCATCCGCTCCGCTGGTACAACCTCACCCGCATGAACCAGCGGACACACCGCAAGCTGCTGGTCGTGGACGGCCGCATCGGATTCACCGGCGGTGTCGGGATCGCAGATCACTGGCTGGGCCATGCCCAATCCCCGGAGCACTGGCGCGAATCGCACTATCGCCTCGAAGGACCCGCGGTCGGTCAGATGCAGACGGCCTTCAACGACAACTGGATCAAGACCACCGCCAGTGTGTTGCTTGGCGAACGGTATTTTCCGCCGCTGTCGCCGGTCGGCACTCTGCCGGCGCAGATGTTCAAAAGTTCCAGGGGCGAAGGCAGCGAGAGCATACGCCTGATGTACCTGCTCTCGATGGCGTCGGCGACCAAGCACATTCGACTCCAGGCGGCCTACTTCATTCCGGACTCACTGGCGGTGCAGACGTTTGTCGCCGCGCGGGCACGAGGCGTCCGGGTGGAAATCATTGTGCCCGGGTCGATTACCGACGCGACGATCGTCCGCAGCGCGAGCCGCTCCCGCTGGGGGGACTTGCTTGATGCCGGTGTGGAGATCTACGAGTTCCAGCCCACCATGTACCACTGTAAGGTGCTCATCGTGGACGACCTCTGGGTGTCGGTCGGGTCAACCAACTTCGACGACCGGTCATTCCGCCTCAATGATGAAGCGAATCTCAATATCTACGACGCGGCGTTTGCGGTCGCGCAGGCGCGGCAATTTGAGCGCGACAAACTGCGCTCGCGTCTGATTACCCGCGCGGAGTTCAAGGACCGCTCGGCGGTGGGGAAGGTGCTCGATCACCTGGCGGGGATGCTGAGGCGTCAGCTGTGATCGTCTCGGTATGTGAGGGGTAGGAAATGTTCAACGAAAGCAGGCGTGACATGAAGAGACTGACATCGGCCGTCGTGCGGACCAGCATGATCGCGCTCGGGTTCCACGCAACGACGCTGACCGCGTCTGAGGCGCGCACCTGAGCGACCACGTCACGCGTCGCGAGGCGACACACAGCGCGTGATTGACACGGCGTTGCGGTCCATACCCGCGGCAAACCGCGCACGCGCTCGGCGCCAGTAAGGAATTACGAACATGTGGCATTCCTGGTGGCTTCATCGCAGGGCCGTCCGCGCGTCATCGTGGACGAGGAGGGATTTCTCTGGCCCGAACGATGAAACGATTCGGGGCCGAACCGATGTAGTTGAACGGGTGACACGTGATGAGTGTGAGCGTGCTGTCCCCGGATGGCGCGAGCACGGTGAGGTTGTCCGGCGCGACGATCGTCGAATCCTCCACCGAGTAGCGGGCGGTTCGATCGGGTGTGACGACCACAATCACGTCACCAGGCGTGATGTGCCGGAGTGCACGAAACACCGTGTCACGGTGGCCGGCCAGGGCCACGTTGCCGCCCTGGCCCACCCACGGCGTGTCGGCGAGATGGCCGACCCCGGTGCGGAGCACCGCCTCACTTTCACCCTCCCTGATCTGGGCCGCCACGCCAAGCCGCTCGATGTGGATCTGTCCCAGTGACTCGCCGGCCACTAGGAGTCTCGGGGCCGCGACGCGCGTGGATTCGAGTGGCTCGGAGGGCGGCGGCAGCTCCGGGGTGTGTGTGCGGGCGATCACCAGCCCGACATACAGGAGCGCGACCAGCCCTGCACCAATGGCCACGGTTCCCGCGAGGCGAACGGTCCAGCGGATGCTCATCATGGTGATGGCCGCACTGTGTACCCGGCCCGAGTCCGCACGCGCCGAGGATCGCCCTGCGGGCTCGCGACGTGGACTCTGATGGTGTGGAAGGTGGGCCGTGGTCCGGCTGGGGCCGGGGCAAAGCCGATGGTGTACTGCGTGCGCAAATCCCGAGCCACGGCCCTGACGACGTCTGCAATGTCGGCGGTCGCCGGCGGAAAATGCGCGGTGCCGCCGCTGTCCACACACAAACGCTTGAGGATGTTGGGGTTCTCTTCCTGCATGACCGAACCGGTGAGTCCAATGCCGTAGATGACCGCGTGTGACGCTCGGGCAAGATCGCGCACATCGCCGTAGTTCAGTGCACTCGCATTGTCGCCGCCGTCTGTGACCACGATCAGGGCTTTGCGCTGCGCCTGACCGGCCGGCAAATGCTGCAGGCCCAGCGCCACGGCGTCATAGAGCGCCGTTCTGCCGCCGGGCGTTCCCGCGTTGAGCGCCGACGCCAGCTCTACGGCATCACTGGTAAACGGTTTGCCGCCGGGCAGCGGCTGCAGCCGCGCATGATCGTTGAACCCCACGACAAACAACTCGTCCTGGGTCCCACCCGAACCTGCGAACGCGGCGATGGCGGCATTCACGGCCGCCAGCTTTCCCCGCATGCTCTGGCTGTGATCGACAATCAGGCCGACAGTGACCGGCACATCCCCGCCGCGAAACAGCGTGATCGGCTGAAGCCGGCCGTTGTCAAACACCCGGAAGTCGTCAGCCGTGAGTCCCGTCACGCTCTGGCCGCGTGCATCCGTGACCGTCACCGGCAGGACGACCATCTCCGTTCGCACGGAGAAGGTCGCCTGCAGGACGATGAACAGACATGCGTACAGTCGCATCACGGGATCGTAGCCGTGCAGCGCCCGCCTAGCGAGTGGCGCGACGCGTTGAAAACCGGCGCATCGCCATTCCCAGTGCGATCGTGCCGAAGCCGAAGAGCGTGATGAGCGGCAGCGTGCTGGCCGTACGCGGCAGCGCGGTGCGTGGGGCAGGCGTCGCGGCAGGCGCGGGCTCGACCTGTGCCGGCGCCGGGGTCGGCGTCACAACGGCAGGTGGGGCCTGGCGCGCGGCAGGCACAGGAGCGATCTCCGCGGTTTTCATCGCGTCGACTTTGGCGTCCGCATAATACGAGTCGTCAACAGCCGACACGGCCACGTTCGACGTCGCGGCCAGCGCCTGAGCGCGTGTCTGCGAGTAGACCATTTCGTGGCCCATGACCTGCCCTGGATAGAACCACTCGCGCACGGCCTGCGGCTGTCCGGCTGGCACTTCCGCAAACGTGATCACGGTCTGGTCGGTGGCGGCGGCGCGGCGGTTGGGGATCGCAAGCACGATCGCGATGAGCTTGGTGCCGCCCTGATCGAAGATCTGCACGATATGGCGGTTGGCCATGCTGTCGTTCAGTTCGAACGTGTACGTCCCTGCAGGCAGAATCTTGCCCGGGACTTCCACCGGCTGCGAGAAGGTCAGCAACGTCCGGTTATTCAGGTTGGTCTGTGCGCTGGCGGGAGATGTCCACGCGACACCGGCCAGCGACAGGGCGAGGACGAACGGAGCGAGTGTGTGTTTCATCATACCGCCAGCGTACGAGCCGGCAGGCGCGGGTATCTGTACCCGAGGGCACAGGAGGCAACACCGCACTGGGTATCGTGCACGGCGAGGTCCCGGATCACCGCCAGTTGACCATCCAGGACCCCGAGGTGGTGTTTGCCGCCCTCGGCCACTTCAAGACCACGCCTGCACTCGGCTTTTCGGACTGCTTGCTGCTTGAGATCGCCCGCAAGGCCGGCCACACGCCGCTGGGCACCTTTGATCGCGCGGTCGGAAAACTCCCCGGAGCCGGGCGCCTGGGCTGAGGCCCCGGCGGTGGCCTGTCCAACGCAGGCTGGCTTCTTGGTGGATTGCATGTTTTGTATTATCGTGAAACAATTTTTTCATGACACGACCGTGGCTGCCTAGACTGATTGACGGGGAGGACAGGGTTCCCGCGTTCACGACAATCCTCGTCGTGCTCTGCCTGTCCGTTTCCAGCATCGCCGCTGCCCAGTCCGTCGGAGCCATCTCGGCAACCGTACTGGATGAGACAGGCGCATCGTTGTCCGACGCCCGGGTGACGCTGACGCGCGTGACGACCACCGAAGAGCGCGTGGCCACAACGGGAGCTGACGGGCGAGTCGTGTTCGCCAACCTTCCCCTGGGCCGATACGCGGTGCTTGCTGAGCGACAGGGATTCACCGCAGTCGTGGCCGATGCCGAGATCAGCACATCCACACCCACGGTCGTCGTTGGTCTCACCATGAAAGTTGCCGGCTTCTCCGGTGCCGTGGTCGTCACCGCCGATCCGGCTGTTGGACGGGCGGCTCCGTCGTCAATCGACGTGCGTCCATCAGACGTGCGTGGGGTGGCTGGAGGGGCCGAGAATATCTTTCGCACACTGCAAACCCTTCCTGGCGTCGCCGCCGTCAATGAATTCGACAGCCGCGTCGCCGTTCGTGGTGGCGGACCCGACCAGAATCTCACCATCATGGATGGTGTCGAGATCCACAATCCCTACCGACTCTTCGGTCTCACCAGCGCCTTCAACCCGGAAACCATCGCGAACTTCGAGCTGACCGCCGGCGGATTCAGTGCGAAGTACGGCGATCGCCTTTCGTCACTGCTCATCGTTGAAAACCGTGACGGCGACGCGAGACGGACCTTTGGTGGCTCAAGCGCCCTCACCATTACGGACGGCAACCTCGTCGCAGAGGGACGAGTGCCTGGACTCTCGAACGCGTCGTTCCTGGTCACGGGTCGCCGCACCTACTACGACCTGATTGCTGACAGTCTCGCGGGAACCGACCTGCCGGGCTTCGCCGATGTGCAACTGCGAGCCGCGTGGGAACCGATGACCGGACATCGCTTCACGCTCTTCGGCCTTGGCAGTCGCGAAGGTGCCGACGCCACATTCGACGCAGACGATGGCACTGGGGAGCGGGCGGCGTTCAAATCGAAAGTTCGGAACGCGTTGGGCGGTGCCACGTGGTCAGCGTTGGTTGGGGATCGCATCTCCAACCGACTGACCCTGTCCTGGTATCGCAACGTTGAAGACCTGAACTTTGACGGCGACTTCAGAGACTCTGACACACGATCAAACGCCCCAAACACCAGCGACACGCCACCAACGAGCATCCTCTTCACACGCAACCTCGTCATCGGCGACGTGGCCCTGCGCAACGAACTTTCGTTGCGCCGCGGTCAGTCGCATGTCCTCGATACCGGCTTCGAGTTCCACCGGCTGCACACCGAATGGTCATGGCGTATTCCTGGTTCACGCAACGTGAGCGAGCCCAACGGCTCAAGTATCCAAGGTGGTGTCGGTCTGCCCTCCGTGCTCGACTCCTCGCGGTCCAATACCAGAGCGGGCGCATGGGTCACCGATCGATGGACGCTGGCACCCACCCTCAAGCTCGAACCCGGCCTGCGCGTTGACTGGAGTGGGCTGGCCGGAGAAACCACTGTCTCACCGCGACTGGCCGTCACACTCGACGTGGGACCTCGCACGAAGGCCCGCCTGTCCGGCGGGCTGTTCACACAAAGCCCCGGCTATGAGAAGTTGCTGCAGTCCGACTACTTCGTGGACCTGAGCGATGCCGACGACCTCGACCTCAAGAGTGAACGCGCCTGGCACCTTGTTGGAGGCCTGGAGCGCACCCTGGGGAACGGCACCACCGCGCGCGTCGAAGGTTATTACAAGCGATTCGACCAACTCATCATCGGCCAGTTGGAGACCGACCAGGCTCGCGCCACCAGAGTCGCCACCTACGACTTTCCGGCCGAGCTCGCCTCCAGCATCCCCACCTCACCCATCGTCACCAGCATTCCTGGCAATACCGGCAAGGGACGTTCCTATGGTGTGGAGGTCTATGTGGTCAAGCGCGCCACGTCAGCTTCCACACGGCTGACGGGTTGGCTGTCGTACGAAGTGGGTCGGGCAGAGACGACGGCGTACGGCCGGACGTACCGGTCAGACTATGACCGCCCCTATGCGTTGAGTCTGGTTGCGAACTACCAACTGTCCAGACGACTGGCCGTGGCGACCACCATCCGTGCACAGTCGGGCTTTCCCGATTCGGCGCCGCGTGGCTTGAGAGTGGCAGGAGTCGAAGACGTGATGGACGCCGACCGCGATGGCCAGACGACGGAGATTATTCCGCGACGCGATCTTGGAGGGCGCCCTGTGTGGATCGTGGACTACGGCTCCATCGCCACGCTCAACTCGGCCCGGCTTCCGGCATTCGCGCGCGTCGATGTGCGACTGGCGTACACGCCTGGCTGGCAGCAAGGTCGATGGCTCTTGTATCTGGAAGTCATCAATCTGCTCAATCGCGAGAACGCCGGCCAGCTGAAAGCCACTCTTGAGTACGATCCGAACTCGGATCGCCCCACGCTCACACGCCTGAGTGACTTCTCCCTGCCCCGCCTGCCGTCGATCGGCGTGCGGTTTCGCTGGTGACTGACCACAATCCGACCGACGACGCCACACTCCTACCGCACGGGCGCGCCCAGGAACGCGGGATCGGTCGGCGTTGACAGCCCGACGTGTTCGAGCATGATCGTACCGGCGTCGCTGCGGTCGAACAGCAGCCGGATGGTCGCGATCTGACGCGGGTCGAATGCGGATGACGTGCTGGCGAAGTCCGCGATCGGCATCACGAACGTTTGCGGGATTACCTCGAAGATCGTGCTGAAGCGCTGGGCGTCTCGACCGGCCCGGCGATAGAGACGTGTATCGAGCGGTCGCCGGGCGATGCCGAACTGACTGAGTGGCAGTCGGGCCACGTGCCCGGCCGTGTCCACAAGTTCAACGGTGAGATCGAGTGGCGTCTGATCCGGCTCCTGCTTCGGCTTCTTCGGTTCCTTCGGCCGGGGAGGAGGCTTCACCGCAGGCTTCTTCACGGCAGCCGCGTCTTCAGCCCCGTCCTTCTTGTTCGGATCCTTCGGGAGCGCGCGTGGCCCGGGCGTGGTGTTGGTGGCGGCCAGCGAGAGATACAGCGCGCTGCGGTCACTTACGCCCCATGTGGTGCGCACACCCTCGGGCACTGACACGGAAAACGACGCCGGCGGCGCCGGCGCGCCCTTGGCTTCCTTCCAGGGAGGCGCGGGCGTCCCGGCCCGTCGCGCGTCCACCATCGCGCGAGCGTTTTCCACCGCCGCCGCATCTTTGACCTTGTCGTCAGCGGGGAAGTAGTTGTTCCACCCCAGCGTCACCGCATTGTGATTCTGGTTGTCGCCCCCTCGGCCGCGCAACGGCACGGCTTCTTCCTTCCACGACGACAGATGTTCGCCAGACAGGACGACGCCCGGCACCGATCCGGTCGTCAGATCGACGTCACGATCAAATGACGCGAGCGACTTGAAGCCGTTCTCCTGGAACTTGGTCGTGTACAGGGTCTTGGGCAACCAGGAGCCAACGGTGCGATGGTCTCGGAACATCGGCACGTACTCGCGCTGCTGATGCAGCGTGGCCTCCAGGAAGCCCGCAATGAAGACCTTGCCCATCTGCCGCTGGGCCTCACCATCGATGAGTGTCCGCAGATCCAGCGACCGGCCGCTGCGCGGGCCGTTGTCCTTGTTCTCCCACACCGTATTCCACTGGCCGTGGTTGGCGCGATACATGAACACCATCGACTTGAACCACGGCTGGCCGTCGGTGAACTGCAGCCGTTCGTATTGCCGCGCACCCACGGCCGTGGACACGTCGCCGTCGTGCGAGCCGTGGATGATGAGGTAGTTGACGTTTTCGAGCGGCGTAAACACGCTCGACGGTTTGTATTGCCCATCCACAGGCGCGATGGCGACCACCGCCTTGATCGCGAAATTGAATGTGAACTCCTGCTTGAAGTCGTCGGGGTAGTACTTCAACCGGTTGAACGCGGCCGCGGTGGCCGCGGCCTCGCCGCCGCGCGAATGCCCCATCACCGCGATGTTGTGCATGTCCACACGCCCGAAGAACGGCCCATCAGCCGTCTCGTTGAAGGTCTTCCAGACTTCAAGATGTTTCAGCAGCAGCCACGCGCGCCCGTCGTTTTCGGCGCTGAGGCCGTTGATGAAGTTCTCATCGACCGACACCATGATGAACCCGCGCGACGCCAGCAGTTCCCCCAGGTATCCATACCCGGGATCGGAAAACTCCCTGTAGTTGTGGTTGCCGTGGACGATGAGCGCCAGTGGAAAGGGCCCCGGCCCTTCCGGATACCAGACACGCCCGTTGAGGGGCGCCTTCTTCAGGTCGAAGCCGAAAAACTTCAGACGTTGTTTCGCGGCGGTGCCGGTCACCGTGGCAAACGGCGTCACGTCAACAGTCTTGGTCTTGATCGTCACGCCCGTACGGAACTCCGCGCGTTGTTTGTCGGTGCCTGAGCCGTAGAACAGCGTCTTCACACTGAAGGGGCCACGGTCGGCCGGGTTCGGCGCCATGATCGTCTGTTTCGACAGGATGTCTGCCGAGTCGTCCTTCATGAATTTCAGGGCCTGCGAGCACCCGGCGGCCGCAACCGCAGCCACCACCAGCGCTACCGGGAAACCTCTCATCGCCATCGAAGTGTCACTCCATTCGCGGACCGGCCGCCATCAAACAACCGCAGGGCGTACTCCACCGTGAGTCGATCCATCGTGAATGCCGCACCCAGTGACACGGGCTTCTCGGTATCGGTCTCGGGCCGTCTGACGCCGCCTCGAAACATCACCGAATACCCCTCAATCCAGCTGTAGCCCAGTTCCACGCCGGCGGCCGGAGCCGTCCAGCCTTTCCGGTGGGCGACCTGCGTAAACACGCCGAGGTCCAGGGGCCCCGCGCCCCTGACCATCGACCACCCGAGCGCCAGTTGCCTCGGAACAGGCAGCGTGACGCCGCCATCACGCGAGTGCCGGCCGATGTTCTGGAACGCGAGTGCCGCCGCGCCGCCAAACAGATTCCGCGCGACGCCCACGTCCGCCAGCAGCATGTGC
>CAYZLT010000025.1:0-19942 GCA_964479175.1 uncultured Solibacteraceae bacterium
CTGCCACTCGAGGCCCTCGAGCGCCGTCGTCGCGCCCACGCCGGCCGAAGCCAGGAGTCGACGCACGGCGGCACCTGGTCCTCCCGCCTCCTTGAGGAAGGACGCATCACACGCGGCCGCGAGGTTGACGCGCCCCCCTTCCACCCGCGTGCCACCCACATAGCCGCCACGACCGACCACCATGGTGATCACACCGTCAGTCGCCTCTACAATGTCGGCGGGCGCTACAACCCCCACCCCCACACGCGCACCGGTCTCCACCACGTCGCGCAGAGCCACGCCCCGAAGTGCCTGTTGCCCAAGCCCGGCGGCGACCACCACCACCCGTGCCGACACGGCCACACGGACGCCTCCGCGAAGCTCAAGCGAGACTTGGCGCTCGTCTTCACGGCCTGCTTCGCGGCCATCACTCGGTTTCACAAACGCGGAGGTGTCCGGCAGGAACGCGCAGCCGGCCTCCACAGCGTGACGCACGAGTACGCTGTCAAGTGTTGCGCGCGAGATCGCCAGGCCTCCGCGCAGCGGGACGTCGGCGCGGCGGTGACGTGCGTGAAGATGCAGGGAGGAGAGGGCTGGGCCACCCTGCGCGCGGAGCTGATGTGCCAGGCCCGCCGCGTCAAGCCGCGCCAGCGCCTCGCGATTGAGACAGCCGCCACAGACCTTGTCCCTGGGGAAGGTCTTGCGTTCCACGAGAAGTATGGCGAGGCCGGCGGTGGCCAGGCGAGCGGCGACCCACGCGCCGGCGGGCCCGGCGCCAATGACGACCACGTCCCAGGCGCGAGCGGCCGCCTCCGTGGACGTGATGGTCGCAGGGATCTGGCTCACGCCGCGGGTCGTGTCCATGTCAGCACAAACCGCTGCGGCCAGGTATGGCGAATGGTCGCGGTGTGGAGTCCGGCGGCGTTTGCCAGCGCCAGCGCTTCGTCCGCCGTGAAGGCCGCAGCGACCGACCGCGCACCATCGACGTGCACGACCGTCGAACGGGTGAGCAGGCGGCAACCGGCCCACGCGAACATGGCCCCGAGATCGGTGCGCCGCAGATCAGACACCACGACGAGTCGCCCTGCCGCCTGCGCCATCTTCTGCAACATCACCACCACATCGCTGTCGGCGAGGTGGTGCAGAAACAAGGAACAGTGCACCACATCAAACCCCTGCGGCCAGGGGTCGCGCAACACGTCGAGTGGCGCAAAGTGAACCTGCCTGGCACCGGCGCGCGCGGCCAGCGCCGTTGCGTAGTCAATCGCGACACGACTGAAATCACAACCGAGCACGTCGCCCGGGATGCCCTCGCGGTCCATCCGCCTGGCGAGGGCCACCGCGAAGTGCCCGCCCCCGCACGCGATGTCGAGAATGCGGAGCGGACGCCTCGGTGTGGCGCCGGCCGTGTCCCGGATGACACGCCAGACTGACGGCACGGTGCGACTGACGGCATTGATGCGGCCCAGGGCCGTCAACGCGCGCTCGTGCTCCCGGCGATCGAGGCCGGGCTGGTCCATCAATTCCGGGGTGCGTATGCGTGGGCGTGTCACTTCACAATGTGCAGTCGGTCCTGGCGCTTGTGGGCCCAGCGCACCTTGCCGTCGGCGCTGATGATCATGTCTTCTTCCTGCGCCATGCGGACGGGCTGGCCTTCCCACTCGTCCACACGTGTGGTGACCTGATGTTCGACTGAATACCACATCGACGGCACCACCTTCGCGTCGCCGCGCCCGGCCACGCCACCCTGCATGTCCCAGAGTCCGATGAGCGGTCCGGCACCGTGGCCGTGCAACCCGACCGGATGTGAATACATGGTGCCGTTGAGACTCGCGCCCTTCATGCGTTCCAGGATGGATTTGAGGATCTCGTTGCCCGTGCGGCCGGGACGCGTCTCCTCCATGAAGAAGTCCTGCATGATGTTGGCGTTCACGAGCGCCGCCTTGATGCCGGCAGGCGCATCAGTCTCGCCCTCCCGCAGCACATACCCGTTGTGCTGCGTGTCGGTGTTGAGGCGCGCGACCGTGATGCCGACGTCGGTGTGCAGCACGTCTCCACGCTCGATCACGGGATCGGCACCAAGCGCCGCACCGGTGACGCCCTTGCGCTGCACCGACACCGACGGCTGGAACCACGTGCCCAGCCCCTGATCGTTCACCCGCTGCCGGAACCACCACACGAGATCACTGGTCCGGGTCACGCCGGGTACGATCACTTTTTCCGAAAACATCGTCTGGGTCAGCGACCACACGTGGGCATTCATTTTTTCGAAGAACACCTCTTCTTCCGGCAGGCGCAGCGCGATGAGTTCAAGCGGCAAGGTTTCCGCGTTCTTGAACTTCGCGGTCCATGCCGCACCGAGGGCCTCGCTCATGCCTTCGTATTCACCGCTGGTCAAACCATCACTGAACGCAAAGATGGTGGACCGGTTGATGCCGATGACCTTGGGCTGGCGGTCCTCGACGACTTGCTTGAGGAGCTGCCACTGCTCGGCGCCCCACAACTCGGCAAGGCGATTGCCGGGTGCGCCAGAAGTGGCGCGCGTGGACGCGCGCGTTTCGAACACTCCGCCCTGCGTGGTGCCTCCCAGCGCGAGACGTTCCACACAGGCGACGGCGACCGGAGCGCCGGTCGCGGCGCATTTGTCAAAAAATACGTAGATCGTTCGGCGACGTGCCGCAAAGGTTTCGGGCGAGACGATGGCTTTGAAGATCGGATCTTCCATGTACTCGCGCATCGGCACGACCCACATGTCGATGCCGTGTTTGCGCATCAGGGTCGGCATGAAGGTGTCGAGCCGCTTCTGGAGCCAGTCCTGCTGCAGCACCGCCTGGTCCTGCAGCGTCCCGAACGGCCGTTCCACCCGGTCGGGCAGCGCCCCTGGCGCCAGACGTTGCTGCCGCGCGTCCAACTCCACAACGGACACGCCAACCGCCGCCACCACACACACCATCAACAGACTTCGGCGAACACACATCATGGACAGGCCTCCAACCTTGGCAGATTATCCACCGAGAGCCGCTTCTGGTGTGGAAATCGCACACTGAATTGAGATGAAATACCTCCTCTTCGCCGCCGTCGTCCTCACCGCAGTCAGCCCTCAGTTGGCGCGTGCGCAAGCCGTGGAGGCGCCCCGCCTGGAAATTGGCGGGCAGATGTCCGGCCAGGCGGTCTCCATGCACCTGCAGCAGACACTCCTGGAACGTGGACCATGGCAGGTGTTTGGTGTGGTCGGAGGTGGCGTGCGCCGGCCCTCAATCTCTTTCCCGGACTTCCGTTTTGTCGAGGACGGCACCGCAGTGCACATTGGCCCCGCAGTTCAGCTCCAGGTCGCCAGGCGACTGATGCTCCGCGCGGACGTTCGGCTTGAGTTGAGCGACCAGGCGGGTCTTCGGGGCATGGTCGGTGCAGCCATCCCACTCGACCAGATGCCGGCGGGCACGCGCGCGCGCCAGCGCCCGGCCGACAGCCTCGTGAACGGTGTCGCCATGGGCACCGGCGTCGGTGCACTGACCGGCGCACTGGCGGGCGCGATCATCGACGCAGTCAAACGCTGAGGCCGCGTGCACGTGGGATTCCCAGACAGAGAGGACCTTTAATTCAATGCGCCCGATCAATTTGTCCCTGACGTTCAGCGGCATGCTCCTCGCACTCATGTCCGCGCCAGACCTCGCTCACGCGCAGCCCGCGACTCACCCAGGAGTCTCGCTGACCACGGGCATCGCGCTGACGTCCCAGTACGACGATGAGACACATCTGGGGCGAGGCGTGCTGCTCTCCGTCGGCGTGTCCTCACTTGTGTGGGACCACCTGCGTGTGGAGGGCGACTGGCGCTCGCCCGCCATCACCGCGACAAGGGCGCGCTGGAGGTCACGGGCACGCCGCTCACCGGTACGGCGCGTGCGGCCTGGATGTTTGGATCACGCACGTCGGCCGTTCGCCCCTTTGTCAGCGCGGGAGTGCTGGTGATGCACTCGCGGGGTGACTGGGTGCAGACGTACCTCGTACCCAGCGCGAACGGGGCGCCGGTCGTGGGGTCCGTGGATCGCCGCACGTGGCGGGTCACCACACCCGGCTTTGAGACCGGTCTGGGGATCGATGTGCGTGGGAAGGGCCGGATGTGGTGGCGCCCCGACGTACGCTTCAGCGCCACGACCGGTGACTCCGGCTACACGCCTGGCGTCACCACGCTCGAGACTCCCATCCTCGCCGTCCGCGCCGGCCTGACCGTGCTCTGGTAGGCGTCGCCGCCTCCGTGGCTCCGTGCCTCCCTGTGACGAGTGTCCTGGAACCGTGATTCGCGCAATAAGTCCCGGTCGGGGCATCCCGGGGGGCGGCGTTGCTCGTCGCTCAAATACGCCCAGTATTCTCACTCCTTGCGCCTTGCCCGCCGGGCGCCGCGCCCGGGACTTGTCGCGCGAATCACGGTTCCAGGACAGACCGGTTTTCACTTGCGTGTAGCTGCCGATCGAAGTCTTTGTAGGGCGTGGGCTTAAGCCCCGCCAATGTTGGCGGACCTGAAGGTCTCGCCCTTGTACGACACCCAACCGAAAACTGCTTTAAATCTCGACTTTGACCGCGTCCGCGCTGATGGCCTGCGTGAACCGGGTGACGCCGACGACGACGGCGCCGACGGCGAGGAACAGCAGTGCCGTCGCTGCCGACCCGAGCCAGAGGTTGCCGCTCGTCAAGTTGGTGCGCGCGAGGATGAACAATGCGGCACACGTGGTGACGATCATGAACGCCGCCGGCACCACCGCGAACGTCGTCGGCCGCGCGCGCTGGGCGAGCCAGACCGAGACGGTCGTGAGTGCCAGCGCGCCGATCAACTGATTACCCGCGCCGAAGATCGGCCACATCTGGCGGACGGTGCCGCTCACGGAAAACACAAACATGAGCGCGACGGCGATGCCCGAGTTGATCAGGACATTGCGCGTCCACGCCGGGGCCTCACCCGCGAACACCACATCCCAGGCTTCCTGGATGAGGTACCGACACAGGCGCACCGAGCTGTCGAGCGTGGTCACGACGAACCCTTCCAGCATCAGGATGCCGAACACAACTGCGATCGCGACCGGAATAAACGGGATGGCGAGATTGATGAGGCGGCCGGCACCCAGCGCAAAACCGAGCACCGGATTGGTCGCGACGCCAGGGGGGTAGACGACCGAGAGGTATTCGGCCTGCGTCAACATCGACCCCACGGCCACCAGTACGAGAATCGCGAAGAAGGTCTCGGTGACCATCGCGCCGTACCCGATTCGGCGAATGTCGCTTTCTTTCGGAATCTGTTTGACGGTCGTGCCGCTCGCCACGAGGCTGTGGAACCCACTGATGGCACCGCAGGCCACCGTGATGAAAAGAATGGGCCAGAGTGGTGCGCGCAACGCCGCCTGCCCGGTGGCGAGATCCATGCCTGGTGCCTGGATGGTCGCGCCCTTGAGTCCGGCAATGATCGCGGCGATGAACAACAGCAACATGCCGCCGTACAGAATCTGCACGTTCGTGAAGTCGCGGGGCTGCAACACCAGCCACACCGGCAGCGCACACGCCAGCAGAATGTAGAACGTCATCAGGTACCGCCACGCCTCACCCGACAAGGTGATGGGCCACAGGAATCCGGCGATCACGCTGAGCACACACGTGACCGTCGCCACGGCATACGCGTTGCGGGTCGAGATCTGATCCCTGCGGATCAACCATCCGAGCACGGGCGCAAACAACGTGATCAAAAACACCGACGTTGTCGCAATGCCGCCGATGCGCGCGTTCTGCACGCCGTTGACGTCGACCGTGCCCAGCATGGACTGGTTGGGGTCAAGCCGCAGGGCCTCGAGTGGGTACAACGACGTGAGCGCCGTGATCGAGAGGTTCAGGAAGATGGCATTGATGATGGCCAGCACGAAGATGAGCACGGTCAGGTTGAGCAGATAGCCCAGCGGCCCGAGTGTGGTCCGCGCAATGGCGCCGATCGATTTGCCGCCCTCGCGTGCACTCACAAACATGGCGGTCATGTCGTGCATGGCCCCGAAGAAGATGCCGCCGATCACCAGCCACAACCAGACCGGTTGCCAGCCATACGCCAGGGCAAGCGTCGGGCCCACGATCGGACCGGCACCGGCGATGGTCGCGAAGTGGTGCCCGAAGACCACATGCGTCCGGCTCTTCACGTAGTCCTTGCCGTCCGCCTTGGTTTCACACGGCGTGGCCCGGCTGTCGTCCTCTTTGAACACGCGCCCGATGTATCGCGGATACCACCGATACGCCAGAATCAGGAGGACCGCAGCGGCGGCCACGGGCAGCAGGAGGTTCATAGGTGGGCAAATCCTACCGCAAGGACTAGAATGCCGCCACCATGAACTCATCGCCTCGTCCTGTGCACGCGCCGAACCTGCCCGCCCCCGTGGGGCCGTATTCCCCGGGTATGGGCTTTGAGCGCCTGGTCTTTGTCTCCGGCCAGGGGGCGACCGACCCCGCGACTGGAAAACTCGCCGGCGCGGACGCCGCCACGCAGACCGAACAATGCCTGAAGAACCTGCAGACCATCCTGAAGGCGGCCGGGTCCGACCTGCCGTATGTGATCCGCTGCGGCGTCTTCCTGCTCGACATGACCGAATTCAAGGAAATGAATGGCGTGTATGCGCGGATGTTTGGCGACCATCGCCCCGCGCGCACGACCATTCAGGCGGCGGGTCTGCCTGGTGAAGGCCTGCGTGTGGAAATCGACTGCATCGCGTACGTTCCGTAGTTCCACCGAAGGCACTTGAATTGACGTCGTACACTGCCTCGCAATCACTCGACGAGGCACCAGAAGACGACGGCAACTCAAGTGCCTTCGGGGATTAGAGGAGAAGAGACATGTCCCGACGACTGGTGTTGTGTGCGTTGACGATGATCATTGGGCTCGCGCCGCTGGTGGCGCAGCAGGCGCCGCCACCCGCCGGACGTCAGGGTGGCCAGGGCCGTCAAGGCGGACCGCCGCGACTGCCCGCGATGGGCGGCGGGGCGTGCGAGAACAGCCCCTACAACTGCCCTGACGCGGCCAATCCGCTGACGCCACCCGACACGGTGTGGATCGAGGAGATGACGTGGATGGACGTACGCGACGCGATGAAGGCCGGCAAAAAGACGATCATCATCGCGACCGGCGGCATCGAACCCAACGGGCCCTGGCTGGCCCTTGGGAAACACAACTACGTGCTGCGCGCCAACTGTGATGCCACGGCGCGACTGCTGGGTGATGCTCTGTGCGCGCCGATTGTCCCGTTTGTCCCAGAAGGACGCATCGATCCGCCGAGCAGTCACATGTTGTCGCCCGGCACGATCAGCGTCACCAATGAGACGTTCATCGCCCTGCTGTCGGACATCGTGTCGAGCATGAAGGTGCATGGATTTGAGAACATCGCGCTCATCGGCGACTCGGGCGGCAACGTGCGCCCGATGCAGACGGTGGCCGACAACTTCACGAAGTTGTGGAGCGGCACCCCGCGGGTGCTGCACATCCCGGAGCACTACGCGTACAGCACGGTGACGGCCGCGATGGAGGCCAAGGGCGTCTTCCCGAAGGACCGCAAGAGTGACGGCCTGCATGACGACCCGACCATCACCATGAACATGATGGTGACCGACCCGCAGTCGGTGCGCTGGGACGCGCGCGTGAAGGCCGGCAAGGCCACGATCGACGGCGTGTCGATTGCGGATCGTGACAAGGCGATCGCCATCGGAAAACAGATCGTCGCGTTCCGGGCCGACGTGACCGCAGCGGCGATCAAGAAGGCGACGGGAACTGGAAGGTAATCTACCACGTATGGTAGATTACCTTCCATGCCACCATCCCCGAAGAAGCCCGGCATCATCCAGGGCACGCTCGATTTATTGATCCTGCGCACGCTCGTTTTTGGTCCGTTGCACGGGCACGGGATTGTCAAACACATCAGGTCCACCACTGACGAGGTGCTCAGTGTGGAGCACGGGTCGTTGTACCCGGCGCTCCAGCGGCTGGAGAAACTCGGTTGCATCACGTCGGGGTGGGACGTGGTGGACTCGGGCCGCGAGTTGAAGCGCTACCGGATCACGCCCAAGGGCCGGACACAACTCAAGGCCGAAGAATCGAAGTGGGCACAGCTGTCTCACGCGATGGCCCGGTTACTCCACCCGGCCAGAGGGCCGCAGTCATGAGCCGGCGCGACGACGACCTCGATCGGGAGATCCGGCAACACCTCGACCTCGAGGCGGAGGAACGTGCCGCCGAGGGCCTGTCGACGGAGGCGGCCCGGCTCGCCGCCAGGCGCGCCTTCGGCAACATCGCCCTCACGCGGGAAGATGCACGAGCGGTCTGGCTGCCGGTGTGGCTGCAACAGGTCTCGCAGGACGTTCGGTATGCCGTCCGCCTCTCCGTTCGCACGCCGGCCTTCACCCTGGGTGCCATCCTGGTCTTCGCACTCGGCCTTGGTGCCAGCACCATCGTGTTCGGTGCGCTGAATGCCGTCGTGCTGGCGCCGATGCCGTTTCCGCAACCCGATCAACTGGTCCGCCTGGATCAAGTGAATGTCTCTCGATCGGTCGATCGTTTCTCGGTCTCCCTCCCGCAGTTCCGCGATTGGCAGGCGCGCGCCCAGTCGTTTACGGCCGTCGCCGCCGAACGCGGCGGAGCGGTGACGGTGACGGGCCTGGGTGATCCAAGGCGAATGGACGCGGTCTTTGTCACGCACAACCTCTTCACGACGTTGGGTGTGGCGCCAGCGATCGGACGGACGTTCAGTTCGCACGACGACATCGCGACGGCCGAGCCGGTCGTCATGTTGTCGCACAGCTTCTGGCAGCGCGCGTTCGGCGAGGATCCACTCGTGCTGAACCGGCCGCTGCTGGTCGACGGCCGAGCGCACACCATCGTGGGTGTGGCCCCCCGGAATGCCCTTCGCACGGGTGCCCACGTGTTGCTGCCGCTGGTGCCCTACACGGAGGACCGCCGGGGCCATGCGGACCTGGACGTCTACGCGCGACTGAAGCCCGCCATGTCCGCGGCTCAGGCCTCGACTGAAATGGCGGATATCGCGCAGCAACTGGAACGGGAACATCCCGACGTCCACCAGGGTTGGAGTGTCAACGTCCGTCCGCTGGCCGGCGCGGTGCTGGGAAGTGAGACGCCCCGGCTGCTGTATCTGCTGCTCGCCGCGGTGGGCCTGTTGTTGCTCGTCGGCTGTGCGAACCTGTCGACCCTGCTGCTGGTACGCGCGTCGGCCCGTCGGCGCGAAATGGCGGTCCGCGCGGCCGTCGGCGGTGGCCGCAGCCGCATCATTCGCCAATTGCTCACCGAAAGCCTGGTGCTGGCGGTGGTCGGCGGTGCGCTCGGTGTCGCGTTATCCTTTGCCGGCATTCGCCTGATGCGGACCTCGCTGCTCGCAGACCTTCCGCGCGCGGCCGAAATCGCCGTGGATGTGCGGGTGCTGCTGTTCGCAGTGGTCGCGTCAACGGTCACCGGCATCCTCTCCGGCCTGACCCCCGCGCGACAGATGTCGAGACTCGACGTCATTGGTGGGCTCCGCGACGGATCGCGGTCCGTGGCCGGTGGCGCCAATACGTCACGCAATGGACTCGTGATCGCCCAACTGGCGCTGTCTGTAGTCCTGCTGACCGCAGCCGGTCTCACGATCCGTACGCTCGACCGTCTCCAGCACGTGGATCTGGGCTTCGCACCTGAACGCATCCTCACCATGCGCGTGGCGCCACGTGAGCGTCCCGAGGCGTTTGTGACCGCGCTGCTGGAACGCGTGCGCGCGTTGCCTGGCGTGGCCATGGCCGGCGCGGTGAGCAGTGCCCCGATGTCGCCAGGCAACTTCAGCCTCCATGTTTTTCCCGTTGGTGAGGCGCGCATCGCGCCGACCGAATCCGTTCAGGCCGACTGGCGGATCGTCTCCGACGGCTACTTCAGTACGATGGACACGCCATTGCTGGCCGGACGGGACTTCACACCCCGTGATGACGACGACGCGCCAAAGGTCATCGTGGTGAATCAGACGCTGGCGCGGATGGTGTGGGGCGATCGCGATCCCATCGGCCAGCAGCTGGATCTGGGCGGGGGCGGCGGTGATCCCGCGACCGTGGTCGGACTGATCGGGGACATGCGCCACCACAACCCCGGGATACCCGCGGCCCCCTCGTATTACGTCCCGGCCGCGAGTGGCGTGTGGGGGGCCATGACCTTCGCACTCCGCACATCGCCAGACGTGGAGGATGCCGCCACCCTCGTGCCTCGCATCCGCACGGCCGTGGCCGGCCTTGACGGATCACTGCCGCTGTTCGACGTGGAACCCCTTGAGTCGCTGGTGGCGAAACAGATCGCGCCGCAACGCCTCACGGCGAGTGTGTTGGCCACGTTCGGCACGTTGGCGCTGGTGCTGGCAGTGTTGGGGATCTACGCACTGATGGCGTTCACCACGCGTCAGCGCCTGCGTGAAGCGGCCATTCGTCTGGCGCTGGGCGGTACGCGGTGGGGGGTGATGCGTCCATTCATCCGTGAGGGCGCGTGGCTCGTGAGTGCCGGCGTGGCCGCCGGATTGGTCGCGGCCTGGTCACTGACGCGATTGATGGGCAGCCAACTCGCAGACCTCAGTCCGGCCGATCCGTTGACGTTGGCTGCGGCGGCAATGACGCTCGGCGTCGCGGCGATGCTCGCCTGTTCGCTGCCGGCCTGGCGCATCTCGAGGATCAATCCCATCGACGCGCTCAGAGGCGAGTAGTGGGTCACCTGGGTTTGCGATCCAGCCCGAGCGTCACCGTCAGCGCGGGGGGCTGCCCCGCTGCGAGCCCGTCCGCATACGTGCGATACGCCGGCAGGAAGCGGCGCACGTAGTCTTCGATCGCCTCCCGGCTGAGGCCGGGTTTGCCGGAGGCTTTCATTTTTTCTTCGGCCTCGACGCGCCACTCGAGCACGAACTCCGGTTCTGCCGCACGCAGCACGACCCATCGATCGATGTGTGCGTGCCACGCGGCGTAATTGGCCAGCGCCCGGTTGGGCTCGGCCATCTGCGGATCAGGCAATCCGGTCTCGGGCGCCGGGGAAAACCCCAGCATCCAGCCCTCGACCACCACCACGTCGAGCGGTCCCGTCACCGTCCGCCACGCCGACTCGGGCGCACGGTCACCACGGCCCCCATGTGCGGACTTGTCATACACGGGCACCTGCACGCTCGCATCGGCCCGAATGCCCTTCAACGCCGCTAACGTGTCAACACCGAGACCGATGTCGTGTGTCCCCGGATAACCACGATGTTCAAGGTACAGATTGCCGGAATTGGCCGCCGCCAGCGCCAATTGCTCCGCGCGTGTCAGATAAAAATCGTCGATGGACACCCCCGCCGCACGCAGCCCACGTGCATCCAACCGGCGCAGTAGATGCGTCACGAGCGTGGTCTTGCCAGCTCCCTGCGGTGCCTGTAGACCAATCACCAGAGGCCGCGACGTGGCGGCGGCCACCTGGGCAAAGACACAGTCGTGGACAGGCTGATGCAGCGGCGCGAACTGGAGATCGAGGCTCATGCGCGGGGCATGTTATCGCGCATGCGGGCCGTCCACCACGCCCAGACCATGGGGATCCACAGCAGGTTCGACATGAGCAAGTGCGCCATCTGCAGTGCCAATGGCGCCAGGAGCAGCAAATTGATGACACCAAGGGCGGACTGAACAAACACGGCCACAATCACCAGGCGACGCGGGGTCCTCTGGTCGTCCCCTTGAAAGATGGGACTGAGCCACGTGAGCCACAAGATCCCGGAGGCCAGCACCACCGCCGTAATCGGGTGCCAGATCCGCAGACGAATCAGGAAGTGGGATGTCGGATCAAAGTCGGCCGCGATCCCCTCCGCCAGCGACGCGTGAGGAAACAGCGTGTCCCCCAACGCCACCACCGCACCGGTCGACGCCACGACCAGCATGCCCACGAGACACAGCGTCAGACCCAACGGCGTTGCCCAGGACGTGCCAGCCCTGAGTGAGCCCCTCGACGAGTTGTGCGCCCACCACAACGTCGTGGTCATCGCGCCGACCAGCAACAAGGTATTGACCAGATGGCCGCCCACATAGACCGCGCGCATGGCCGAGGCATTGTCAGCGACCAGCTCCAGCAGCACGATGCCGGCCCCAATCGCCGCCTCAATCAGCATGAACATCAGCGAAATCCATGCCCACCGCCGGACCTGACTGCCCTCGGGAAACGCACGGCGTGCCGCAACCACCAGCCACACGGCCATCAACATCACGGCGCCACTCGTGATGCGATGCACAAACTCGATCAGCGTGGCGACCGTCGGCTCGAGCGGAACCACGGAGCCGTTGCACAGCGGCCAGTGACTGCCACACCCGGCACCAGATCCGGTGGCGCGCACCACCGCGCCCCAGACAATCACCAGCAGCGTGACCGCCAGCGTCGTCCACCCGTAGCGCAGAAAACCTTCCACCAACCGAGTCGTCCCAGCCATACCAGCATGATCGCTCAATTCCTGCCCCGGCGGCAGGGTTGCGGTACACTCGCGTCATCCCTATGCAGACCGCCCGACGTCTGGCTGTAGTCAATATGAAGGGGGGCGTGGGCAAGACCACGACCGCCGTCACCCTGGCGTCCGGACTCGCCGCGGCAGGACGACGAGTGCTGCTGGTGGATGCCGACCCGCAAGGCAACGTGAGTCACCTGCTCGGTGTTCACCCGACCACGACAATTCGCGAGCTGATGTTGGGAGAACGTCCGGTGCAGGACGTCATCCTCCGGGATGTTCGTCCACAGCTGGACCTGATCGCGAGTGCCCCGTCGGCGTTTGGCCTCGACGCGCAGCTGGCGTCGTCGGTCCAGCGCGAGACGCTGCTGCAACGCAAACTGGCGACGCTGTCCGGTTATGACGTCGTGGTATTCGACACATCGCCCGCGATGAACCTGCTCGCCTACAACGCGTTGTTGTGCGCGACCGAATTGGTGTTGCCGATCACGATGGACTCACTCGCCATCGTCGGCGCGCGACAGACCCTTGACGGTGTTCGCGAAATCCGGGCCCTGTGGCCGGACCGTCCGCTGGTCCTCGCGGCGGTGTTGCCGACCAACGTCAATCCACAGACCCACGCAACACGCGCCTCGTTCGCGGCGCTTGAGGCTGATGCCGAACTCGGTCCGGCCCTTGTCCGCCCTGGCATCCGCCAGTGCATCGATCTGGTGTACGCCGCGGCGGCTCATCAGACCATCTGGGAATACGCCCCCCGGAGCCGCGCAGCCGACGACTACCGCGCGCTGCTGCAGACGTTACAACCGTCACCCTCGTCCGAACAGGTACCCACTCATGGCCACACCTCGCAAGCCTCGCCCGACCTTTGACGCGCCGAAACCCGCGACGCCGGCAGCGTCGACCTGGGCCTACCGCACCGACACCGCGGCACCGATAGCGACGCCGGCCACGCCCTCGGTGTTGAACCGGATTGTGACCACACCGGTGATGTTGGGCGCGTTGCTGGTGCTCGCGCCGCTGGCCTGGCTCGTGCGGCCGTCGCGGCCTCGGTGAACACACACTACGAACAACGCCGCGCCGATCGACTGGCCACGGTGGCCCGGTGGGAGCAGTGGCATGCGCGCTTCGGATTGGTGCGCGTTGCCATCGCGCTGAGCATCCCGGTCATTTTTTGGGTCGGAGGCTGGTCCGCCTGGCCGTGGGCGTCGGCCGTCGGCGTGGCGTTCCTCGCGTTCGTCGCCGCACACACACGCGTCATCGACGCCCGCGACCGCGCGCAACGCGCCGTGGACTTCTACGACCGTGGTCTCCAGCGTCTTCGCCACGACTGGCCGGGCCACGGAGACACGGGAGAGCGCTTTGCGCCGCCTGGGGTCCACGGTTCTGGGGTCAATCTGTACTTCGAAGATCTCGACATCTTCGGGCGCGGAGGTGCGTTTGAGTTGCTCGGCACGTGTCGCACTGAGGCGGGGCAATCCACACTCGCGGCGTGGTTGCTGGCGCCGGCGACGTCCGACGAGGTGGCGGCGCGGCAGGAGGCCATCCGCGAACTGACGCCTCAACTCGATCTGCGCGAGCGCCTGAGCGTGGAAGGCGCGGTCGTCGGCGACCGCCTGCATCCCGACCATCTCCGCCGATGGGCGGAAGCGGCGCCCGTGCTCTCGTCCGGCGCACTGCGCATCATCGCTGCGGTGGCGCCCATCCTGACCATTGGCGCGATTGTTTGGCGCAGCAACGGCGGTCCCGGCGGCGTGGCCGAACTCGCTCTGATCGTGCAGATTGCCTTTGCGCTCGCGCTGCGCAATCGAGTCGTGCAGGTCATTCATGCGGTGGACTCCCCGTCGCGCGATCTCGACCTGCTCGAACGCACCGCGAAAATTATTGAAGACGGGACCTTTTCCTCCGGCCGCCTGCAGCACCTGCAGCGCCAACTGCAGACACACACACGGGCCTCGGCCGCCATCCGTCAGTTGTCCCAACTGGTGGCGCTCCTCTCCTCACGTCGCAATGTGATCTTTGCGCCACTGTCCGGGCTGTTGCTGTGGGCCACACAACTGGCCTTCGTGGTGGAGGCCTGGCGTCGACGTGACGGTCGGGCCGTGTCCGCCTGGCTCGATGCGATCGGAGAATTTGAGGCGTTGTCGGCGCTGGCCGGGTTCGCGGCAGAACATCCCGGTTTTGTGTTTCCGCAGATGTCCGACAGCGCGACAGCTCACTTTTCTGCCTCGTCGCTGGTGCATCCACTGTTGCCGGAGTCGGCGATTGCCAACGACGTGGCGATCGGCGGCAGCGATCCCGTGCTGATGCTCGTGAGCGGCTCCAATATGTCCGGCAAAAGCACGTTCCTGCGGGCGATCGGACTCACGGCCGTCCTGGCACAGATGGGTGCGCCTGTGCGCGCCTCGCAGTGCGCGTTGTCTCCGCTGGCGATCGGCGCGTCGATTCGTGTCCTGGATTCTTTGCAGGAAGGCCACTCGCGCTTTTACGCAGAAATCCTCCGGCTCAAACACGTGGTCGACCTGGCGCGGGCGTCGAACGGACGCATGGTGTTTCTCCTTGATGAAATGCTCAGCGGCACCAACTCCCACGACCGTCGTCACGGCGCAGAAGGTGTGCTGCTGGGGCTGACAGGCATGGGCGCAATCGGACTCGCCACGACCCACGACCTGGCCCTGGGCGAGATCGTGACGTCCATGGATCGGCCGGCCGTGCAGGTGCATTTCTCAGACGTCTTTGAAGCGGGCACCCTGCAGTTTGACTATCACCTCAGGCCCGGTCCGGTGCGGACCAGCAATGCCCTCGCCCTCATGCGATCGATTGGACTCGAGATTGATCGGAATGGGAACTAACGCGCAGTGATCCTGCCGGTCCTGTTTGTCTACGCCCTCACCCGGGTGTTCTGGTGGGCGACCTCAGCGTCGTTTCTCTGGAACACCCCGATGTGGACCGAGGGTGCGGTCAAGGCGCTGTTGTGGGTGCCACCCTCGATCCTGCTGGTCATGCTGCTGCGACGGGTGTCGTGGCGTGAGGCCATCGCTGAACTCGGCCTGACCACTGCCGGCTGGCCCGGCGTCCGACTGTCAGTCGCCGCCACACTGCCCATGGTCGCCATCGCCAGCACCTCCCTTGGCTTCCGCGTTCATGTCGACTCGATGCTCTCAGTCGTGATCCTCGGCCCGTTCGCTGAAGAGGTGCTGTACCGAGGCTTTCTCTTCCAGCAGTTGTGGCGCCGCGCGCGCTGGCCGGTGTGGGCGGCCGCACTGGGGAGTGCACTCGTCTTCGCGATCGCCCATCACAAGGATCTCGATGAGGTGCTGGCCCTCAGTCTGCTCAGAAACGATCTGACGACGCCTCTGCTGGTGATCGGCCCGCCCATCCTTGCCGGCGTCGCCGGCGGGTGCCTCTTTGCGTGGCTGACCTGGCGCTGGCAGAGTCTGTGGCCGGCGATTGCGCTCCACTCGGCCATCAACTTTTGGTGGGACATCGCCGGCGGCGGCGCAGACCCGATCATCGCCGCAGCGTCACAAGGACTCGCCCTGACGCTCGTCGTCGCCCTTACCCTGCGTCAAACTTCGGGTCGCGGTGTTTCCAGTCTTCCGGCGTCGCCACCTGCTCGTTGATCCACTCGATCACCGCCGCCCATCCGAGACTCTCCGGATCATGCCGGAGATACCCTTCCACCACGGCGAGGATGTGAAAGCCCTGCGACATCTGGAAGGACACGGTCGGGTCGTTCAACGTGCCCTTGATGACCTGGAGCGCATACGCCTCCGCGCTCATGTGCTTGGCGTGTTTGTGATACCCACGCAGGCGTGCGCCGGCGCGAATGCGCAACAGGCCAAGACGTTCCGTCAGCTCACGTCGTGCGGAGTAGAGCGCCTTTCCGACGCCCAGCCCCCGGCGTTTCGGATGGGTCATGACCTCGGCTCCATATAACGTACGGCCCTTCTCCGGGTCGTGGTTGGTGAACATCCCCGCGTCGGTGAAGCTCAGCCAATTCTCGGCGAACGCGTAGTCATCCCACCACACGATAAGACTCGCCGCCATCCCAATGACGATGTTTGTATCATCGTCAATCACGACAAACTGACCGTCGGGGAAGATATCGAGGTGTGACTGGAGTTGTGCGACTGACCACGGGGCCGACCCCGGGTAGACCATCTCGGTCAACGCGCGAATCCCCTCGAAGTGTTCGGGCCGGGTGTTGACGACGTGGTAGGGACCTTTGGTTGGGCTCACAAATTCACCATCTCCAGATTGGCGGCGACCTCCGCGCTCGACTGACTGTCGCGCAGCGGCAGCACGGTGCCGCTGAGCCGACTCTCGAGGAGCGCCGCAATGTCGAGATCGCCGACGACCATACTTTCCTGATTCGGGGCCCCCTCAGCGAGGAAGCCGTCGCGCGCAAACGCAAAGTCACTCGGCGTCATGATGGCCGCCTGACCCCAGTTCAGCGAAACGGCCGGCACCATGGGCAACGACCCCACCGTGCAGGCTTGCACGACGTAGATCTGATTCTCAATGGCGCGAGCTTGCGCACAGTATCTCACACGCAGGTAGCTGATGCGATCATCGGTACAGGTCGGGACCACCAGGATGGTCGCCCCCGCACGGGCCGCGGCTCTGGCGAGCTCAGGGAACTCGACGTCATAACAAATATTGACGGCAATGCGGCCGATCGCCGTATCAAACACGCGCAGTCGTGTGCCCGACGAAATCATCCACTCTTCCGACTCAAACCGTGTCATGTGCAACTTGCGCTGCCGGCCCGTATCTCCACCGGGCCCAAACACCGTGCACTGGTTATAGACACGCATGCGGTCGTCATCCACCACAGGCACGGTGCCGCCGACGATATACATCCCGCTCCGGGTCGCGAGATCCGAGAGGAGCGCATCGATGGCCGGCGCCTGATCGGCGAGATCCTGAATTTGTTCCTGGATGGGCCGCCGTGTGTTGCCCAGGGTCAGCAACTGGGTGCTGAAGTACTCCGGAAACACGAGCAGATTGGCTTTGTAGTCCTTGGCCGTCCAGACGAGTGACTCGACCTGATCGGCAAACTGTTCAAACCGCTCGACAGGGCGGATGTAGTACTGGAGGGAGGCGACGCGGATTCGGTCCATCCGCAATTCTATCCACGATCGGGTGATCTGGCCGCCCGATCGGGTGATCGGCACATCGCCCGATCACCCGATCATCAATTACCCGATGGCGTTAGAAGCTGATCTTGCCTCCGAGCTGGAGCTGCCGCGGGTCGTAGGTGCTGGTAATCGTTCCGAACCCGCCGGCGCTGCGGTTGCCGTTGGGGGCGCGGAAGTTCGTGCGGTTGAAGAGATTGAAGGCTTCAAGCCGCAGTTCGAGATGGCTCTGGCGCCACGGCAAGGCCACACGTTTCGAGAGGACCATGTCGATCTGCCAGAAGAGCGGACCACGCACCGAGTTGCGGGGTGCGTTGCCGAACGGCTGACTCGCGTTAGTCGGAATCACGACCGCGTCACGGTTGAACCAGTTGGTGATCGACCGCTGACTCTCGGGCACCATCGGGTCGCCGACGATGTTGGGACGATAGATGTTCGCGCCGCGGAAGTCCTGCTGGATGCCCGAGACCTGGAAGGACGCCGGCGCCGTGTAGGTGAAGGTCACGGGGTCACCCGCATACACACTGTTCACCGCGGCGAGCTGCCAGCCGCCCAGGAGCAGATCCACCACAGGCGAGAGGTTCGACAGGAATCGACGGTCGCGGCCAAAGGGCAGCTCCAACACGACACTGGTCGTGCTGTTGTACGGCTGGTGATAGCCCGACAGGCCGAAATCGGCGTCCATGTTGTAGAAATCCTGCGGCGCCGGCGCGTTGCCGTTGCTGTTTTCCAGCGAACCCGCACCGTTGTCCTTGCTCTCGGAGAGCGTCAGGGAACTCAGGAACGTGAGGGTGCGCCCCGCGCGCCATTCCAGCTTCATCTGCAGCGCCTTGTAGGTGGACCGTCCGCCGTTGAAGGCGTAGGTGATGTCGGCAAATTGCGAAATCGGCCGACGGGACTGGAGCGAAAGGGTGCCCGCCGCGTTGTTGGGCGCGGCCTGGTTAAAGTTGGCGAACAGGAGAAGCCCATCGGCACGATTGCCGACGTAGGCCAGGTCCACCATCACGTTGCGGAACACCTCACGCTGCACGGACAGGTACCAGCTCTGCACACGGCTGGAGCGGTAGTCCTCGGGCATGTAGGTGATGTTGGCAGCCAGCGGATTGAACCGGCTTGGATCGACCAGCCCTTCGGGGTAGCCGTTTTGCGTCGGCCGGAATGCGGCGTCGATCGGATTGGTCTGCACCACGACGGCGTTGATGACCTGCGGACCATTGATGGGGAGGATGTTCGCACCACCCGCGCGGTGGAAGTGCACGTAGCTGATCCCGTAGCCGCCGCGGACGACGGTCTGTGGGGTGGCCGTGAACGCAAAACCCACGCGTGGCCCGACGTTGTTGCGGTCGGGATTGATGGTGGACCGGTCTTTAATCGATCCATCCTTCGCGATGACCATCCGCAGACCCTGTGGATCAAAGTTCGACAGAACGTTGTTCTTTTCCCACATCGGCGTCGCGTACTCGTACCGAACGCCCAGATTGACCGTGAGGCGATCGTTCACGCGAATGTCGTCCTGCGCGTAGAGGAAGTGCATGTTCTGGCGCATGTCGGCCACGAGGATGTTGCTCAGCGCAAACGTGCTGCGCAGGCCGAACATGAAGTCCGCCAGGTTGTAGAGGTTGCCCGCTGCGGCGCCCGTGGGACGTGTGAACTGTCCGGCGTACTGGTCGCGGCCGTAGAGCGGATTGACGTCCTGCACCTGCGTCTGAATGTGCTGGAACTCGTAGCCGGCCTTGGCCGAGTGCCTGCCCCAGGTGCGCGTGTAGTTCAATTTCGGATTGAACACGGTCGGCCACTGCCACTGCGGATTGGTGGCCTGGCGCCCGAGCGTCGTGTACCCGGTGATCAGCTGGGACGGCAGGCCGCCGGCCACACGTGCATCGGTCGGCAGGCCCGTGATGCCATATGCCTCAAGCGCACTCGCAGTGCCGAGCGCTCTCGGGTCCTTGCCGCCTTTGGTGCGCGACCAGCCAAAGCGGAACTCGAGCAACGAACTGGAGTCAGGCGCGTAGGTGGAGCCGAGCGCGAGCTGCAGGTTGCGCGCGTACGTCGTGCCGTTGCCATCACCACCCGACGGGAGCGGAATGCCGGGTTCATCCGCAATCACGGCGTCACGCCACCCGAAGCGCCCAAAGCCCGTCCAGCGTGAGTTGAACACCATGTCCACCTTGCCGCCGGCCTTGTCGGTCACGGTTTCTGACGTGACGAGGCGGACGAAGTTGTTGGCCGTACCGGTCGTGGTGGGGTCCGGCAGTTCACGCAGGACCTTGGCCGCAAACGTGGTCAGCGGAATCGGCGTGCCCGCGGGGTATACCACGCCCGTCTGCGGATGGCGCA
>CAYZLT010000026.1:0-19796 GCA_964479175.1 uncultured Solibacteraceae bacterium
GTGTCAGCGTGTGTGGTGGCGTGCGTGACGTGCAGCCGTGATCGCAGTGGCGTCGACTCGAGCGCGGCGATCAGGCGCTGGGCGAGCAGGTCGACGGAGTGTCCGGCCGTGAGGATGGAGGCCACGTCTGCCAGGAGCAGGGCGGTGTCGTGGGTGTCGGCTGGGCGGCGATGTTCGGCAACCGGAGCCGCGGCGCTCGCGCTCAAGGCGGGCAGCGACTGTCGTTCCTGCGTCACGAGCCACGTCTGGAAGCGATGTTCGACCGCGTCACACGCGCGCAGGGCCCGGTCAAAATGCCGGTGGGCCTGCTGCGTGTCGCCTCTGAGGGCGAGGCAGGTGCCGGTGGCGGTTTCGATGGAGATCATCGGGTCGACCGCGCCTCGTGGACAGGCACGCATGGCTGCCAGGAGCGAGAGGTTGGCAGCGTCGTGGTTCCCAAGCCGGGCCTCAGCTCTGGCACGCGCCGCCAGCAGCGTGGCGCGCCACGTCCTGAGCTGTCGTCGTTCCAGCTCCGGGTCAGCCGCGTTGACGATGCTGATGATCGTTTCCCATTCTTCCCGGAGGTTGAAGTAGATGCACTTGGTGATCTGGTGCGTCAGGTCGTACCAGGAGCGCGCAGGGACCTTGTGGGACGCGATGATGTTCCGGCACGCCTGGATGTGGGTCGCCGCCTCCGGAAGATTGCCCTCGTAGAGCGCGAGCGCCGCCATTGAATCGGTGACGGCCAGCTTCAGAAATTTGAACTCTCTCGTGGCGACCAAGGCCTCAGTCAAGAAGCTGCGTGCAGATGCGATGTTTCCGCTCCACACAGACAGTTGGCCAGCATTGGCGAGGAGTCCAGGGAGAGGGGCAGTCATGCCTTTGCTCCTCGCCATGTCAAGTGCCGAGCCATTCTCGCTGCAGGCCCTTCGAACGTTGCCGGTAGAACTATCCAGTGTTCCCGCAATCAAGTTGACTGGGGTCAAGACTTCCTGGACGTTCATCGCAGCTGCAATGCGCGCCGCGATCTGTAGGTGCTGTCGCGCATCCTCGGCAGCTCCTCGAAGTGCCTCTAGTTTTCCAACGGCTAGGTGGAGCAACGCAATGGCCCTTGGCTCGCCGAGAGCCGTGGCAAGTTGCCGAAGCCGCGCCAACAGCGTAGTCGTCCGATTCGGACTGAGAAATGAAGAGCTTCGTGAGAACCTTGCGAACTCGAATTCGAATCTGATCCCTATTGAGAGTCCTGTAGATTCGTCACACAGACGATTCAAGACATCTAAAGCCTCCGAAGCATTGCCGAGGTCGAACGTGAGCACCGCTTCGAGTAGTTGTCGCCCAGGATCGAGCGGTCGTGAGGAGCGAACCAGCGAAAGGGCAACGCTGAGGTCGCCCACACTTTGGGCCGCATTCACACGATCGATCTGTGCTGACGGTGCCATGCTGAACTCCTTGCGCAGGGCAGAGGGTATCAGCTCATTGGCAAGTTAGGTAGGTCGGCAAGCAGAAAGATGTACACGTTCTCGCTTAGTGGATCTTGCGTTCAGAGGATTCTGAACTTGGGCGATTGTGATTGCCTGTTGCTGGTCCTCTTAAAACCCCGGTCCCCATAAACAACTGTGCTGCGGATTCCAGCATGCGCCGGTGATCCTTCTGGAAGTCTTCGCTTCCATACAGAGTCAGCACTGCCAATGAGGTGTTTCCCTCATAAATCGGGACAACGAGTGCGACTCGAAGGGGCACAGGGAGAGTTCTTGCGACTGGACCGAGATCTAGCGACGCGTCTGAGTTGAACACGACTTGGCGGTGTGCGAATGCCCAACCTGAGATTCGCTCGCCGACCGGAATGATTGTCGACTCGATGGTGCTTGCACCAGAACCAGCGCAGTAGACAGCACGAAGGTCTGAATTTCCTGATTGGGGCACATAGAGGACCACTGCAGCAGCCGGAACTACTCGCCTTACGTGGCGAAAGAATACCTCGGCAGCGAGTTCCACGCCCTGGGCTTTGGGGAGTTCTCGTCGCAGTTCGGCGAACTCTCGCTCCTCCGCAGTGGCTGCGCTGATGACCTCTAGGGCGGGGCTGCCCAAAGGTGCCCCCCCACGATCGCTCAGCGCATTTCTGCCCTCAGCCTCGTCGATCGCTTCCAGCCTGTCCAGAATCTTGATGAAACCATCGACCACCCAAGGGTCGTACATTACCCCTCGCCGGTCGAGCAGAATCTGTTCCGCCTGCTGTCTCGTCATCCTTGGGCGGTAGGGGCGGTCGGACGTCAACGCGTCATAGCAGTCCACGACAGACAACACCCGAGCACCAAGGGGAATCTCCTGCCCCTTCAAGCCATCAGGATATCCGCGACCATCCCAGCTCTCATGGTGATGTCGGACGATAGGTGCGACAGGGTACGGAAAATCGATGCTCTTCAGGATGTTCGCGCCGACTGCGGCATGATCCTTCATCTTTTCAAACTCGGCTGGGGTCAAAGGCCCAGGCTTGTTGAGAATGTACTCGGGTATCGCGAGCTTCCCGGTGTCGTGCAGAAGAGCGGCTGCCTGCAAGGCCTTCAGTTGCTTGTCGTCCGTCACGCCAAGAGCACGTGCGACTTCCATCGAATACTGCTGCACCCTCCGGATATGGCCGTGCGTGACTTGGTCCTTGGCGTCGATCGCCATCGCAAAGGCTTCGATCGTCGCGAAGTGGACCTTCTCTATGGCGTCCAACCGACCCTGCATTTCATCAACCTGCCGGGCGGAGTTTCTGAAACTGAAGTACAACATGGCCATCAAAGGCAGAAGTACCGCAACTTGGTTGAGAATCAGATGTTCTTTGTCTGAGGAGAGCAGAGCCGCGATTGAGGCGCCAGAAAAGTAGGTCAGAACGCCTTCGCGAAGCCCCCACCATGTCGTTGTGAATGTATTTAGCGCACCAGCAGGATTCGGAACAGTGAGTGCAATCGCGCCAGCGACAAGGGCGGAGTTGATTAGAAAATAGAGGATCGTGAAAGTGCCCAGGCCAAGAATAAACATGAGCGGGCCGGACGCCTGGTGCAGTGGCGGCGGTCCGGCGATCGCAAAGAGGCACGCTGAGGCAACCCAAATTGAGAGCGCTGGCGCGGCGAGGTTGAACGGTGTTCGGGTCCAGTCGAACTTGCGTTTGACGATCAGGACCTTGCCTGAAAGCACCATCGCATCGAGGAGGACGAGCAATGTACCAACCGCCTGGCCATAGACGAGGGTGCCCCACATTGTGAAGGTCTCAGAAACCGAGTACCTTCCACCGACTTTTTGAAATTTTACAGAGAGGAGACCGCTGAATAGGGTGAGGACCGTCAGCCAGTACCACTGACCTGTCGGAGGGGACTCAACGAGCCACCACAGGGTGTGAACTGATACGACGGAGCCAGCAAGGACTACTAAACCGATGTAGACGCCAGCGATCCATGAGAACTTCGGGCCAGCATGTGAGGCCATCACTTTCTCGCAGCAAAGTAGTCGGCTCCCGGTTGTGAACAGGAAGCCGCGACCGGCCTAGCTCCAAACAATAATCGCTCGAACCAACATTGCGGACTCCGTAATTGGTGAATGCAATCGAAAATAGCGGACAGTCACTTAACCGTTTGCTGCGGTCAGTTGTCCCAGATGAGCGTGTTATCCCAAATCAGGGTGTTGTCCCAGATCAGTGTCTGACCCCAGAAGTGGCTGTTGTCCCAGATCAGCGTGTTGTCCCAAATCAGGGTGTTATCCCAGATAAGGGTGTCGCCCCATATATGCACGTTGTCCCAGATGAGAGTGTTGTCCCAGATGAGGGTGTTGTCCCAAATCAGAGTGTTGTCCCAGATGAGGGTGTTATCCCAGATCAGAGTTTCGCCCCAAGTAGTTGTGTGTCCCGGAAGGCCACTGACGCCATTGTCCCAGATGAGGGTGTTGTCCCAAATCAGGGTGTTGTCCCATATGAGCGTCTGGCCCCAAGTCGACGCCTGGCCGAATGTGATCCCACCCGCGTGGACCGTCTCGCCGCCGATGCGGTTGATGAGGTCGAGTTTCTTGATGTTGCGGTTCTTGGCGAAGCGCACGGCGAGCGCGACGTTCACGCTGCCGGCACCCTGATGAATCAGGCCGACGCCCGGCAGGTGCTGCGAGGTGAGCTGCAGCGCCGCCTTCACTTCATACGGCGTCAGGTCGGGACGCGCCTGCAACAGCAACGCCACTGAACCCGAGACCACAGCTGTCGACATGCTGGTGCCCGACAGCCACATGTATTTGCCGCCACGCGCGCCAACCACGCGACGCTCCGGCAACGTGCGCCACAACTTCGTGTCGTCGCCCATCGCGGACACAATCATGTTGCCCGGCGCCACAAGGTCCGGCTTCATCAACGGATTGCTCAGGAGCACCTCGGCCGGCGTCCGCGGCGCGGGCGTGCCGGGATCCACCACGGGACCCGACGAACTGTAGGACGCCACCGTGTCGTCGCTGCGGAACACCGTGCCCTGCGTGTTCAACGCTCCAACCGTCAACGCACCGGGCGTGTAGCCGGGGGACACGATCGCGCCGATCACCGGTTTGCCGTCTATCTTGCCGAGGTTGCCGGCCGAAGCCACCACCACCAAGCCCGACTTGACCGACCGCTCCACCGCCTGCGCCAGCGGATCGTCACGATACGCTTCCGACGACGGGTGCCCCAGCGACAGGTTGATCACCCGCACGCCGTAGAACTCCTTGTAGCGCGAAATAAAATCAAGCGCGTCGATCACGTCGGCCACATACCCCGACCCATCCGGCCCCAGCACCTTCATGCTGATCAACGCCGCGCCTGGCGCCATGCCGATATAGGCCGCACTCGGCGTCGAAGGCTGACCACGGTCGTCGTCATTGGCACCACCTCGCCAAGACCGGCTGCCCTCACCGCTGCCGGCAATGATGCCGGCCACGTGCGTGCCGTGCCCGTAGTCGTCAGCTCCACCCAGCGTGACACCGCCGGAACCCGTGAAGTCGAGACGCGCACTGACGCGATTCACCAGGTCGGCATGTCTGCCGATGCCCGAGTCCAGCACGGCAATGCCGATGCCGTAACCCGTGGTGCCGCCAAACGCCCTGTTGCCGGAACCCTTCCAGACCTGATCGGCACCAATAGCCTGCGCAGTGACCGCCGCCATCGAATACACGCGACGATTTTCTTCAAGCGCTGTGACCTGTGGATCTCCCGCCAGATTCGAAATCTGAATCGCCGTGCCTTCGAAGACGCCGCCGCTGATCATCCGCTTCATCAAGCGAATGCCGAACTTCTTGCCCAACGCGTCCACCACTGACTGCGGAGCCGTCAGTACCACCTGAAACAATTGCTGTTCGAACTGGGATGTTCGCGAGTTGCCGCGACGTGAGTCGTTGTATTTGCTGCTGTTCCTCGCGCGCTCGAGCTTTTCAGCGAACTCGCGTGACATGCGGGCGCGATGCCCACCAGCCTCAACCGGGGTGGGAGCCAAGACCCCAAACACCAGCACCAGCCCCAGCAGGCCAGCCACTAGTCGGGGCACACGACGATGGGTTATCGAAACCATAGCGCTCATAAGAATCAATCGGTCCACGAAATCCCGGCGAGAACCCGGACGCCAGCCCAACGTTTCATACGCAGGTACCGTACCACGCAACGCCGTCGTCAAAAGCCTGTAAAACCTTAGAAGTACGGCACTTCCCAGTCGATCATCGTCTAAAATTCCACTTGCTTTGTACTACATAAATGTAAATCCACCCACACATTTGTGAGTGCGTTCAACTCCACAGTTGCGGTCGTCTGCGCACCGTAAGGCGCTGAACTGCACCATAATACGCCCGTACGCCTCAGTCCGCCAGCGGGAATTTCCGGCCGGCCTGTTTCGGTTCCGCAAGGAGTTTTATGCCCTCGTCTCGCCTCGTCCGCCTCGCCCTGGTCGGTCTCCTGCTGGCAGTTGTGGGCTGGATTGGCTGGTCCGCGTGGTCCGGTGGTACTACACAAGATAGTGGGGATGCCGCTGACGCCAGGACCTCCGGCGGGCGGCTGAAAGCCACCTACCAGACCGAGCCGACCAATTTTCTCAGGCTGGTCGCACCGACGGCCGCCAACCAAATGGTCAGCCTGTTGACCCAGTCGACGCTGGTGCGCCTCAACGCCGCCGGCGAACTCGAGCCCCGGCTGGCCTCCACCTGGACATCGTCGGAGGACGGGCTGACCTGGACGATGACCCTGCGACCCGGCGCGAAATTTTCGGACGGTTCCCCGGTGACCATCGCCGATGTGGCCTTTTCCGTGCGCGCCGCGTTGGCGGACAAGGCGGGGAGTGCGGCCGCGGGCGATCTGCGGGTGGGCGGACAGCCCGTGACCGTGCAAGCGCTCGACGACGCACGGTTCACGCTCACGTTTCCATCCCCCCACGGCGCAGGGATTGCCATCCTCGAATCGCTGCCTATCCTGCCGCGTCACAAACTTGAGGCCGCGCTCGATGCCGGCAACCTTGCAGCGGTCTGGGTGCCGTCGGTCGCGCCGTCGGATGTGGTCGGGGCTGGGCCCTTCATGCTCAAGGACTACGTGCCGGGCCAACGACTCGTCTTTGATCGCAACCCGCACTTCTATGGCAGAGATGACGCCGGTGTGGCCCTGCCGTATCTCGACGGCATCGACATGACGATCGTGCCCGAATACAACACCGAGCTGCTGCGGCTCCAGGCGGGAGAGACCGACGTGATCACCGATCGTCTGCTCGCCGACGATCTGGCCGTCATGCGCCAGAGTGAAGCCGCCGGCCGCGTGCAACTCACCGACGCGGGTCCCACGCTCGATGTGTGGACGTTGTGGTTCAATCTGAAGCCGGGGGCGACGAGCGCGGAGGGCCGTCCCTGGCTCGTCGCCCCGGAGTTTCGCCGCGCGATCTCCCACGCGATCAACCGTCAGACGATCGTCGACACGGTCTATCTCGGTCAGGCGATACCCGCCTACGGGCCCGTGACCCCCGGCCACGGCGCCTGGTATGTGCCCACGCTGCCCATCACCGAGTTTGATCAGGGGCGGGCGCGCACGCTGCTCACGTCGATTGGGCTCACGGATCGGGATGGGGACGGCGTGCTCGACGACGAGTCCGGGAAGCCGGTGCGGTTCTCGATCATCACGCGCAGCGGTCAGCCCGATCGCGAAAAGACCATCACGGTGGTGCAGGAGCAACTGCGTCAGGTCGGCATTGCCGTGGACCTGGTGCCGCTGGCGGCGCCGGAAATCCCCTCACGCTACGCGGCGGGCGAGTTTGACGCGATTTACTTCGGCGCACGCCAGACGTCGCGCGAACCGGGTGCAGGCTTCTGGCGCAGTTCCGGTCCGTTCCACTTCTGGAATCCTGGCCAGCTCACACCCGCCACTCCGTGGGAGGAGCGCATCGACATGCTCTTTCAGCAACAGGCGGCCACGATGAACCCGGCTGAGCGCCACCGCATCTTCGCCGAAGCCCAGCAGATTCTCGCCGAGCAACTTCCCGCGTTGTGGCTCGTCGCCCCCCGCGTCATTGTGCCGGTGAGCCGCCGCGTCCGTGGTGCCACGCCCATCGTCCTTTTCCCGCCGGTGTTGTGGAACGCCGAACGCCTGTCGCTGGTGGACGGAGGGCGGTGACCGGATCGCTGCTGTCGTTTCTGGCGCGGCGCACGATGGCCGCGCTGGTGCTGGTGGTGGTTGTCTCCACCTCGGCGTATGTGATCGCCCGACTCGCGCCCGGTGACGAGACCACCGCGGACTTTGTCGCGGGTGTCGACGCCGAGACCATCGCGATCAAACGGGAACGTCTTGGGCTCGATGATCCTCTCCCCGTGCAGGTGGGACGATGGTTCGCGGGACTCATCCGGCTGGACCTTGGCGAGTCGTCGTATTTTCAGCGGCCGGTGAGTGCGCTCGTCGTCGAGCGCGGCATCAACACTGCACAACTGGCGGCGACGGCCCTCGTGCTGGCCACGCTCATCGGGGTGCCGATCGGGGTGTTCACGGGGGCGTATCCCAGGCATATCGTCTCGCGCATGGTCGTGCCGCTGTCACTCGCACTGGTCGCGTGTGCGCCGCTCGTGGCCGCGCTGGGACTCATGTTGTTTGCGGTGTCGACCGGCGCGTTGTCGATCGCGCCAGGCGCCGTGGTGTTGCCGGCGATCGCGCTCGGTCTGCCGGTGGCCGCTATCCTCGAGCGCCTGCAGTCACAGGCGACGGCCGACGCGATGCTGGCGCCGGACCTGGTCGCTGCGGCGGCGCGCGGGATCCCGCCGTCGCGCCTGGTGTGGCGCCACGCCGCGCGTCAGTCGTTGCGTCCCGTGCTCGGCGTCTACGGCATTGTGGTCGGCAGCCTTTTTAGCGGATCACTGGCGGTGGAGCTCGTGACCTCGTGGCCGGGACTTGGCCGGTTGTTGTATGACGCCGTCCTCGCCAGCGACGTGACGTTGGTGGCCGGGTGTGCAGTCGCCGGCGCGGTGTGTCTCGCGGTTGGAAATCTGCTGACCGACGTCCTGCGTGTGATGGTGGACCCCCGCGCCGCGGAGTCCAATTGATGCAACGCCTCGCGTGGGCCATTGTCGGTCTTATGACGTGTGGCGCGCTGGCCGCGCCAGGGATCTCGCCCCACGCCCCGCACGAACAGTTTTCCGATCGTTCCTACGCGCCGCCCACACGTGTGCATCTTCGTCATGGCGACACCTGGCACGCGCCATTCGTGTATCGCCAGGTGCTGGTGGATCGCGTGAATCGACAATTTGCCGACGACACGTCACACCGTGTGCCGTTGCGGTGGTTCCGCGGGGGCACGTTGGTCTCTGTGAACGCCGAGGATGGTCCGCTGCTGTGGCTCGGTGCCGATGGCCTCGGGCGCGATGTGTGGTCCCGGCTCTGGCACGGCGCGCGATTGTCGCTGGGTGTGGCGTTCGCGGGTGCGATTGGTGCACTGCTGGTCGGCACCCTCCTTGGCGCGATGGCCGGAGCCGCGCGCGGACTCACGGATACGGGCATCACGGCGGTGGCGGATTTTGTGGTGGTGTTGCCGGCCGTCTATCTCGTGCTGGTGCTGCGCTCGGCGATGCCGCTGGTGCTTGATACACCGGTCATCTTTCTCGTGTTGACACTGCTTTTTGCGCTGGCGGGATGGCCGCACGTTGCCCGCGGCGTTCGCGCGATCGTCGCCACCGAACGGCAACGCGACTATGCCGAAGCGGCGCGTGCGGCCGGTGCGGGTCGCCTGCGCCTCCTCGGACACCTCGTCCCCGCCTCGTACGGGTTCCTGCGAACCGAACTGGTGCTCCTCGTGCCCGCGCTGCTGGTGGCCGAATCCACCATCTCCTTTCTTGGACTGGGATTTCCCGAGCCGGTGCCCAGCTGGGGACTGATGCTCCAGGACGCGTCGAGTGTGTCCGCGATGCAGACGGCGCCCTGGATGCTCAGTCCGGCAGTGTTTTTATTTGTCGGCGTACTGGCGCTGCAACAACTCGCGGGTGGTGCCGGCGTTGACACCGCGACGCCACGTCGATAGCCTCCGGGCGTGCCGTTACTTCAAGGAATCTTCCCGCCAGTGCCGACGCCGTTTGATCCGGCGACCGGCGACGTTGACCTGGGCGCCCTGCGCACGCAGTTGATCCGCCTGACCTCCGCCCGCCTTGCGGGCGCGCTTGTCCTCGGGTCGAATGCGGAGGCCGGTCTGCTCGATGAATCCGAGGCCGACGCGATCGTGGACACCGCTCGTGCGATCGTACCGACCGATCGGGTGCTGCTGGTGGGCACGGGGCGTGAATCCACCCGCGCCACCATTGCAGCGTGCCAACGCGCCGGTGAGCGCGGCGCGGACGTGGTGCTCGTGCGCGCGCCGTCCTTCTTCAAGTCGCAGATGACACATGAGGCGCTGCTCGCGCATTACACCGCGGTCGCCGATGCCTCACCCGTGCCCGTGATGTTGTACAACGTGCCAGGCATGGCCGGGTTCAGCCTGCCGGTCAATACCGTCCACGCGCTGTCCGTTCATCCGAACGTCATCGGCATGAAGGAGACCAGCAGTGACCTCGAACGGCACGCACTGTACGTCGCAGCGGGCTCGTCATTCGCCGTGCTCTCTGGGTGGGCACCTGTCGCGTATCCCGCGTGGATGATCGGCGCGCGCGGCGCGATCATTGCCGTCGCGAACATCCTGCCGGACGTCTGCGCCACCTTGTGGGATCACTTTCAGGCGGGCCGGCACGACGAGGCGCGCGCGTTGCATCACCGGCTGCTGCCGATCGCGCGACTGGTGTCGAGTGTGCACAGCGTCCCCGGACTGAAGTGGGCGCTGGGTGAGCTCGGGTTCCCCGGTGGCCCCGTGCGATCACCGCTCCAGCCGATTGCACCCACGGCCGCCGCTGAAATTCGCGCGGCGCTCACGGAGTGGCGCTGATGGCCACTCTTCCCACTGCCGAGCGACTGCTCCTGGGCCCTGGCCCGTCGCCGATCTCGCCTCGCGTGCTCGCCGCGCTTTCTTCGCCGCAACGCTCTCACCTCGATCCCGAGCTGCTGGATCTGCTCGACGATGTGCGGGGGATGTTGACGCAGGTGTTTCGCGCCCCCGCCGATCACCTGACGCTCGCCGTGTCGGGCACCGGCACCGCGGCCATGGACGCCGCCGCGAGCAACCTGGTTGAGCCGGGGATGACGGTGCTGGCGATCGTGACGGGCTACTTCGGCGAACGCCTCGCGCAGGTGTTTGCCCGGCAGGGGGCGTATGTCGAACGATTGAATGTCGAGTGGGGCCGGTCGGTGGATCCGGCCGCTGTGGAGCGTGCACTCGTCGATAGTCGATTTGATGTCGTCGCCATGGTGCACGGCGAAACGTCGACCGGCGTGTGCAACCCCGTGGCCGCGATCGCGCCGCTCGTGCGGAAGCGCGAGGCGCTGTTTGTGGTGGACGCGGTGACGTCCCTGGGCACCATGCCCGTCGATGTGACGACGTGGGATGCCGATGTTGTGTATTCCTGTGGACAAAAAGGGTTGGGCGCGCCTCCCGGGCTGTCGCCCATCACGGTGTCACCTCGCGCGCGACGTGCAGCGCCGACGTGTCACAACTTTGCGTGCGATTTTGCACAACTTGAGGCTTTTTGGGTGCGTCGGCAGTACCATCACACCCTCTCCTCGCCGTTGGCCTACGCGTTGCATACAGCACTGTGTGAAGTGATCGAGGAAGGCCTCGACGCCCGCTGGGCCCGTCATCAGGCGGCGCATCAGGCGTTGGTGGATGGACTCGCGGGAATTGGTCTTGACCTGTTTCCGGACCCGCCGCATCGACTGGTCAGTCTCAACGCTGTTCGTATCCCTCCGGGCATTGATGAAAAAGCCGTGCGCGCACGGTTGTTGAGTCGGCACGGCATTGAAATAGGTGCCGGACTCGGCCCGCTTGCGGGCCGGATCTGGCGTATCGGCCTCATGGGTTCAGGGGCGACTACCGGCAACGTGGAGCGGGTCGTCGCTGCACTTGCGGAGGCGCTTGGACGGAAACCATGAAACGCACACTCCCGCTACTCCTGATCGTGGTCGCTACGGCGATTGCGTGTGTCACCAATCCCGCGACGGGCCAACGTCAATTCAACATCCTGTCGGAGGGCGATGAAGTCGCGCTCGGTAAACAATCCGACGCGCAGATTCGACAGGAGATGGGGGTGTACGCCGATCAGCCGTTGCAGGACTACGTCAATCGCGTCGGTCAGGCGATGGCCAAGACGTCCCATCGGCCGCAGCTGCCGTGGACGTTTGCGGTGGTCGACGCCTCGGCGATCAACGCGTTTGCGTTGCCCGGTGGCTACATTTATCTGACGCGCGGCATTTTGCCGTTCCTGCGTGATGAAGCCGAGATGGCCAACGTGATCGGCCACGAAATTGCGCACGTCACCGCCATGCATGGCGCGACGGCGTACTCCCGGCAGCAGGGGATTGGCCTCGGTCTCGGCATCGGTCGCATCTTTGCGCCGGAGAACAGGCAGGGCTTGTTCTCGATCGCTGAAGGGGCGTTCGGATTGTTGTTCCTCAAACACGGGCGCGATGCCGAACTCGAAGCCGATCGCCTCGGCGTGGGTTACGCCGCCAACAGCGGCTGGAATCCGTCAGGCATGGCGGGCATGTTGAGCACACTCGGTCGGTTGTCGGAGGCGAGTGGCTCAAGCCGCGGCGTGCCGAATTTTCTCTCGACACATCCGCTGCCCGAGGATCGCGTGGCGCAAGTCCAGTCGGTGGCCGACGCCGCCCGCACAGCGACGTCCACACGTGTCAACGCTGATAACTTTGCCCGCCGTATCGACGGCCTCGTGTTTGGCGACAGTCGCGAGCAGGGCATTGTACGCGGCCGTGACTTTTTGCACCCGATCCTTCGTATGGCGTTGCAGTTTCCGGCCGGGTGGCAGATCTCCAACGGCGCGCAGCAGGTCGTGGCCCAGCCCGAAGGCGATCAGCCGATGGCCGTCATGATGGAGATCGTCGATGACGGAGGCCGCAACCCGGCGCAGGCCGGTCGCGCGCGGATGGCGCAGGCGGAACTCACCGAACGCGCGGGCGAGTCCACCACGATCAATGGTCTGCCCGCGTTTGTCGGGGTGTTCAGTGGCGGCACCGGCAATGAGGCGATCGTGGCGCGCGTGGCGTTTATCTCGCACGCCGGCCGGCTGTATCAGGTGGCTGGTGTTGCGGCCGAGAACGCGTTCTCGCAGGCGGACCCGACGTTCCGTCAGGTGATCGGATCCTTTCGCGGCATGACCGCCGCCGAGGCCGATCGCGTGCAACCGGCGCGGGTGGATTTCCACACCGTGCGGACCGGGGACACATGGGCCTCGCTCGCCAAAACCTCCGGCGGTGCCGTCACCGCCAGCGCGCTCGCCATCATGAACGGCGCCGATCCGTCGTCGACGCCAAAAGCCGGCATGCGGGTGCGCGTGGTCATCGAGGGGTGATGCGCAGGTGGCTTCGTCGGGGTGTGGCCGTGATGGCGGTGGGGTTTGTGACCCTCAGCTACACGTGGATCACGCTGCCCGACGTGCGGGCGTTGCGGCGGGACCCGCCGGCGACGACCGCGTTCCGCGAGTTGCGGGCGGAGCAGGCGGAAGACGAGGGCCGGACGCTCAAGATGCAGCACCGGTGGGTCGGCTATGACCGCATCTCGGCGAACCTCAAACGTGCGGTGATTGTCGCAGAGGATGCCGCGTTCTGGCAGCATGAAGGCCTCGACTTCGACGAAATTCGCGCGTCAATGGAGGTCAATTGGATGCGCGGCGAGTTTGTGCGCGGTGCGTCCACGATCACGCAGCAGCTCGCCAAGAACCTGTATCTCTCGCCGTCACGCAATCCCTATCGCAAGGTGAAGGAGTTGCTGATCACGAGACGACTCGAAGCGGAGCTGTCGAAGCGACGGATCTTTGAGCTGTATCTGAACCTGATTGAGTGGGGTGACGGCATCTGGGGCGCGGAGGCCGCCGCCCGTGCACACTTTGGGGTCTCAGCCGCCGCCCTCAGTCCGGCGCAGGCGGCGATGCTGGCCGGCGCGATTATCAATCCGCGCGTGTACAGTCCCTCGCGACCCAACGCGAGACTGCTTCGGCGTCAGAACTTGATCCTTCGCCGGATGGGCACGGTCACACCGCCAGATACACCGGCGCCTGCCACAGCCACGCCGCCAGTGGTGCCCACGATTCCAATCATCATTCGCTGAAGAGGCGTCGCGCGCCAACAAACCGCGACTGCCAGTACGACCACTCCAGGCGTTCCACCCGGACCACACCGGACGTGGCCGGGGCGTGCACAAACTCGTCGGGGCCGATCGCCAGACCGACGTGAGAGGCGCCAGGCGCCACCGTCGAGAAAAACACCAGGTCCCCCGCCTGGATGTCTTTGGCCGCGACGCGGCGTCCGATTCGGAATTGTTCGGCCGCCGTGCGCGGCACCGTCAGCTGGTGCTGCGCCATCACAAACCGGATGAACCCGCTGCAGTCAAAACCCGTGCGCGGATCTTCACCGCCGTACCGGTAGGGCACACCTCGGAAACCGAGCGCGGTCTGCAGGATCTCTGCCGATGAGGCGGCAACCGTGGAGACCACGGCTGCGGGCGGTCGCAGCGAGGCCGGCGACAGAGCCATGGGAAACGGCAGCGGCCCGGGCATCGTCGGCGCGCCTTGCGCCGCACAGGCGGCCGTGGCGGTCGCCAGTGTGAGGCTCAGAATCAGGCGGGACGACCAATGGGCGCGAGCAGTCACAAAGCGCTGTATCGGCGTGACGCCAGTGGTCCGCCAGCCCTCCGGAGGAGTATCTGACGCACCCTTCGGTCTAACTCTTTGTGTACACGGACGTTACAGCGCGGCTTCCTTGACAGCCGCAGAGGCGTGCCCGACAATGAGCCGTCGAGATCATGGAACAGACTCTGCTGCTCAACGCGACGTACGAGCCGCTGAAGGTCGTGCATTGGCAGAAGGCGATCATGCTCTGGTGCCAGGGCAAGGTCGAAATCGTGTCGGAGTACGACCGGGAGGTGCACTCGGTCACGTTCACCATGAAGTTGCCGTCCGTGATTCGGCTGCTTCGGCGCATTCGTGTGCGTCGGCGCATTGACTACGTCCCGTTTTCGCGCGTGAACATTTACGCGCGTGACGATCACCGCTGTCAGTACTGCGGCGATCAGTTTCCTTCGGGTGAATTGACGTTTGACCACGTCGTGCCGGTGGCACAGGGCGGCGGCAAGAGTTGGGAAAACATCGTGTCCTGCTGCATCACGTGCAACCGCCGCAAGGGGGGACGCACGCCTGCGCAGGCGCACATGCATCTGATCCGCACGCCGAAGCGGCCCGACAGGGCGCCGGCGATGCGCATCAAGTTTTCCGTCAAGGGGGCGCCGCAGAGCTGGCGTGACTACCTCTACTGGAATGTCGAACTCGACATCGATAGCGCCTGATCGTGTCAGCCCTGTCTGCGTGTTATCCGCGCGGCGCCACACCTGGTGCCCGCCTCGAACTGACCGGCTCACGGTTGCCTGTCCCCGCTGATGCCCCTCCGCGTGTGTGGTTTGGTGCGCTCGACGCCCGCGTCGTCGCGGCGTCGTCGCGCTCGTTATCGGTGATCGTTCCGGCGGGGTGTGAGGGCGGTCCCACCCCCGTCCGTGTGGAAGGCGTGGACGGCGACACGCTCGTGGTGGATATTGCGCGCACGCTCGCGACCGCCATCCATCAGGTGGACAGTCCCGTCTGTGTGCCCGACGGCACGATCTACGCGACTCAGAGTGGATCGCGCGACAACAAGTCCGACGCGCCGCTGTATCGCATTGCGCCCGACGGGGCACGCGAGGTGTTGTCGGTGGCGATCGCGAATCCCACATCACTCGCGCTGGGGCCCGACGACTGCGTGTATGTCTCGAGCCGGTTCGAGGGCGCGGTCTTTCGTGTGGATCCACGCGGACAGGCCGAGTTGTATGCCAATGAACTTGGCGTCGCTACGGGCCTGGCGTTTGGCAAGGACGGCTCCTTGTACGTTGGCGATCGCGCAGGCTCGATTCTGCGCGTCATGCCAGGCGCGCCTGGTGAGGGACGTCGTCAGGTCGAAACGTTTGCGTCGTTGCCTCCCAGCGTTGCGGCGTTTCATCTCGCGATGGGACCCGATGATTGCCTCTATGTGACGACGCCCACGCTGGCGTCCCGCGATGCGATCTATCGCATCACGCCTGAGCGCCAGGTGGACACGTGGTATTCGGGATTCGGGCGACCGCAGGGGCTCACGTTTGACCGCAGCGGCACGATGTTCGTGGTGGACGCGCTTGCCGGATCGGCGGGCCTCTATCGCATCGACATGACCACCCGAACGCCCGAACCGGAACTGATTGTGGCAGCCCCGCAATTGGTCGGTGTGGCGAGCCACCCGCATGGAGGGCTCGTGCTCGCGGCCAGCGACCGTCTCTGGCGGCTTTAGGCGTCGCGCTCGACTGTGTCCACCGTCTCCAGCTTCGTGATCGAGAACCCGGTGAATCCGTAGATCGCCGAGATGACCGGATTGAGCAGATTAAGGAAGGCGTACGGGGCGTAGGTGAAGGTCGCCACGCCGAGTGTCTGCGCCATGAACGCGCCGCAGGTGTTCCACGGCACCAGGGCCGACGTCATCGTGCCCGCATCTTCAAGACACCGTGACAAGTTCTGCGGAGCCAACCCGCGCCGCGCAAACTCCGCGCGAAACATCCGGCCCGGAATGACGATGGCGATGTATTGATCGGAGGCGAGCACGTTCATGCCGATGGAGGTGGACAAGGTCGCGAGGATCAGGCTGCCCGTGCCGCGCACCGCGCTGAGGATCGATTCGGCGATGCGGCCGAGCATGCCGGTTTTTTCCATGACGGCCCCAAACGTCATCGCGGAGAGAATGAGCCAGACGGTGTTCAGCATGCTGCCCATGCCGCCGCGTGAGAGCAGGTCATCGAGCGCGGCGTTACCGGAACTCAGCGTGAAACCAGAGGCCAGTGCCGCCCAACATCCTTTGATGAGCGCCGCCCAGTTCGGCAGGTCGGGAGAGGCCGCCAGCGTCGTGACGGCGCCTGGCTGAAAGATCACTGCGAACACACAGCCGGTCAACGCGCCGATGATGAGCGCCGGCGTGGCCGGCACCTTGCGGATGACGAGGCCGATGACCAGCACGGCGGGCAACAAGAGGTGCGGACCAATGACAAAGCTCGACTGTAGGGAGGCGAGGATGGCCGCCACAGCCGCCGTGTCCTGCGGCGCGCTCGCCGACAGCCCCAGGATCGTGAACAGAATCAGTGCGATCGCCAGACTCGGGACCGTCGTCCACAACATGTGCCTGATGTGGGTGAACAGATCCGTGCCGGCCATCGCCGGGGCGAGATTGGTGGTGTCCGAGAGCGGCGACATCTTGTCGCCGAAGTACGCGCCCGAGATGATGGCGCCGGCGGCCAGTCCAAGGTTCAGATCCTGTGCCGTGGCGATGCCGATCAGCGCGACGCCCACCGTGCCGGCCGTCGTCCACGAACTTCCGGTGGCGAGCGACACCAGCGCACACAACACACACGCACTCGGATAAAAGATGGACGGCGTGAGCAGCTCAAGGCCGTAGTAGATCATCGTCGGCACCACGCCTGCGAGAATCCACGACCCGATCAGCGCGCCGACGACGAGCAGGATCAGGATGGCACCCATCGCGAGCGAGATGCCGTGCACGATGCCGGCTTCGAGGTCTTTCCAGGAGTGCCCCAGTCGTATGCCGATCGTGGCCGCGACCACGGCGGCGAGTATCAGCGCAATCTGATTGGGGCCTGCCGAGTTGCCGTCGCCGAACAAGGCGACCGATCCGGCCAGCAGTGCCACGAGCGCTGCGATCGGAAACAACGAGAGCGCGAGGGACGGTTTCGTGACAGTCGGCGTCATGGGCCGCGATGATAACATCCCGCGATGGCGGCTCTGACCGGCGTTCGTGTACTCGATCTGACGCGGTTGTTGCCTGGCGCATTCGCCACCCTGATGCTTGCGGAGTTGGGGGCCGAGGTCATCAAGGTTGAGGACCCGCGCGGTGGCGATCCCATGCGCCACCTGCCCCCGTTTGTGGGTGGACGCGGGGTGTATGACCTGCTGCTGGGTCGCGGCAAAAAGAGCGTCGCGCTGGACCTCAAGGTGCCGGCCGACCGTGTCTGCCTGCACGCGCTGGTCGCGACCGCCGATGTGGTGATGGAGAGCTTTCGGCCCGCGACCGCAGCGAGGCTTGGGGTGACGGCAGCGGTGCTCCGGCAACGGCAGCCCCGGCTGATCCACGCGTCCATTACCGGCTATGGGCAGACTGGGCCGTACGCGGAAGCGCCTGGCCACGATCTCAACTATGTGGCCGTGTCGGGGTTGCTCTCGACCGAGCGGCCCATGCCCTCCGCGCTCCCGAAGATGTTCATCGCCGACGTGGGCGGGGGCGCGGTCAGCGCCGTAATCGCGGTGCTCGCGGCGTTGTTCGCGCGCGAGCGTTCGGGCGAGGGCGCCAGCCTCGACATTTCCATGCACGAGGCCGCGCTCTACTGGGTGATGTTGCCCGGCGCGCGCGACCTGCTCGACGCCGGGCCTTCCGCGACGGGGGAACTTCCCACCTTCGGGGCGCACGCCTGCTACAACGTGTATGAAACGCGCGACGGGCAACAAATCGCGCTCGGGGCCCTGGAGGAGAAATTCTGGACGACCTTTTGTGCTGCCATCGGGCGCCCGGATCTCGTTGCCCGTCATCGCACGGGGCCTGCCGATCAGGAGCGCCTCCTGGCCGAGGTCCGGGGGGTCTTCCGCACCCGAACGCGCGACGAGTGGTTGCACTTCTTCGACGGGCGCGACGTCTGCCTGTCCCCGGTCAATAGTCCCAAGGACGCCTTTCTGGACCCCCACGTGGCGGCGCGGGGTGCCGTGATCCGGGGCCACGGCCTGCGGGCGGTCCGGGCGCCTTTTGGCCTTCCCAGAGTGAATTTGGGACCGGCGCCTGAGGTGGGAGCCGATACCGAGGCGGTGCTGCGCCGCCTGCCCTGAGTCCTTCGTGAGCACGCGGGGTCAAAGGGAGACTAAAATTACTGATTGAGATGTCGCACGACTGGATTGCCGTCAGAGGCGCTCGCGTTCACAACCTGAAGAACATCGATGTCGACCTGCCACGCGATCAGCTGGTCGTGATCACCGGCCTGTCCGGGTCGGGCAAGTCGTCGCTGGCGTTCGACACGATTTACGCGGAAGGGCAGCGCCGATACGTCGAGTCGCTCTCGGCCTACGCGCGGCAGTTTCTCGAGCAGATGGAAAAGCCGGACGTCGATCTGATCGACGGCCTGTCCCCTGCGATCTCGATTGAACAGAAGACGACCGCCGCCAATCCGCGCTCCACGGTTGGGACGGTCACCGAAATTTACGACTACCTCCGGCTGCTCTTTGCCAACATCGGCATTCCGCACTGCCCGAACTGCGATCGCGAGATCACCTCACAGACGCTCGAGCGCATCGTCGACGTGGTGCTCTCGTATTCGCCTGACGAACGAATCAACATCCTCGCGCCGATCGTGCGCGGCCGAAAGGGCGAGTTCAAGAAGGATCTGGCGGCGCTGCGGACACGCGGATTCACGCGCGCACGCATCGACGGCGAGTTTGTCTCGCTCGAAGAAGAGATCACGCTGGACCGCCGGAGGAACCACACGATCGACGTCCTGGTGGACCGCATCATCATCAAGGACGGCGTGGAGCGTCGCATGCACGAGTCGATCGATCTCGCGCTCTCGCTCGCCGACGACATCGTGGTGATCAACACGTTGCAGGGCGGCGATCGGCTGTATTCGAGACGGATGGCATGCCCGTCGTGTGACTTGAGCATCCCGGAGATGACGCCGCGCGCGTTTTCGTTCAACTCGCCGCACGGCGCGTGTCCAGAGTGTCAGGGCCTCGGATCGGTGTACGACTTCGACCCCGCGAAAATCGTGCTGGATGATCGGTTGTCACTCACGGAAGGCGCCGTCCTGCCGTGGGTCAAGGGCGACACCAAGTCGCTTGACGACATGATGGCCGGCCTCGAACGGGCCTTCGGCATCGACCCGTCGGTCCCGTTTGCGAAGTTGACCAAGCGCCAGCGCGACGTGATCGTCATGGGCGCGCCTGGTCGCAAGACCAAGGGCGGCGATCCCTTCGGCGCGGACTTCGAGGGCGTCGTCCCCAACCTGCGTCGGCGGTTCGACAAGGGCACGTGGGCGGAGCAGGAAGCGCTGGAAGGGTATCGTGCGCTGCGCCCGTGCCTGGCGTGCCACGGGGAACGCCTACGGCCGGAGAGCCGTGCGGTGCGCGTC
>CAYZLT010000027.1:0-13129 GCA_964479175.1 uncultured Solibacteraceae bacterium
GAACCGGACATTGCACTCGTCAAGTACAAGAAGCTGGTCGGCGGCGGCATGATGAAGATCGTCAACGGCACCGTGCCGATGGCGCTCACCAAGCTGGGTTACACGCAGGCACAGGTCGCCGACATTCTCGCGCACATCGACGACAACGAGACGATCGAAAACGCGCCGCACCTCACGGACAACCACCTCGCGGTGTTTGACTGCGCGTTCAAGCCGATGAAGGGCGCGCGGTCCATCCATTACATGGGCCACATCAAGATGATGGGCGCCGTGCAGCCGTTCATCTCCGGCGCGATCAGCAAGACGGTCAACGTCCCCACCGAAGCGACGGTCGAGGACATCCAGCAGGCCTACATCGATTCGTGGCGCATCGGCGCCAAAGCCGTCTCGATCTACCGCGACGGCTCCAAGCGCACGCAGCCGCTCAACACGTCGAAGGCGGCGGTCATGCGTGCGGGTGTGCTCGAACAGGCGACCGAAGCGGCCCCGATGCCGGCCCGTCACAAGTTGCCCGATGAGCGGAAGTCGATCACGCACAAGTTCGACATCGCGGGCCACGAGGGCTACATCACCGTCGGTCTCTACGAAGACGGCATGCCCGGTGAACTCTTCCTCACGATGGCCAAGGAGGGCTCGACCATCTCGGGCTTTGCCGATGCCTTCGCCCAGGCCATCAGCTACGCGCTCCAGTACGGCGTGCCGCTGCAGGACCTGGTGGACAAGTTCAGCCACGTCCGCTTCGAACCCGCGGGCATGACCAAGAACCCCGACGTCCGCTTCGCCAAGTCGATCGTCGACTACATCTTCCGGTGGATGGCCGCGAAGTTCCTGTCGCACGAAGCGCAGTACCAGGCGGGCGTCAACGTGCCCGAGACGGTGACGACGCCCGAACAGCTCACGCTCGACGTCGCGGCACTCGCGAGTGCGAAGGTCGAGGCGCCGGCGAAGGCCGTCCCCACGGGATCAAAGTTTGCGGCGATGCAGAACCAGTCCGACGCGCCACCGTGCTCGACCTGCGGGTCGATCATGGTGCGCTCAGGCTCCTGCTACAAGTGCGCCAACTGCGGCACCACGTCAGGCTGTGCCTGACGTGGTGCATGCCCTGAGCCTGTCGAAGGGCGGGACGACGAGCGGCTGCGCGTAGAGAGCGGAGTCCCGGAATCCCGGGCAGTAGCGCGGCCTGGTCTTGAAGGCCGCGACGTTTCAAGGGCGGAAGGTCTATGACCTTCCGCCCCTTTTGTTTCGCCGTACAGGCACCTGCTCCAGCAGTCACCGGGGAGAACGTCGCGCGACGATGAACGAGGTGCGCCTGTCTGGATTGTGCACGATCCCGACTGAGGCGGTCGCCCGCTGGTCCCTGACTGGATGCCGCTGGTCCCATCGGTGGCATATGATCTCGGCCATGCCCATCCTGCTGATTCTCACGACGGTATTGCTGCTGGCTCAGGCCGGTCCTGCTGGCGTCCTGCCCGCACACGTCCGCAGTGCGGCCGATCGCATCACCGCCGTCCAACTGGAAAAGGACCTGGCGTATTTTGCGTCGGACGAGTTGATGGGACGGAACACGCCGTCGCCGGGCTTCGATCTGGCCGCCGCCTACATCGTGAAGCGGCTCGAAGCCGCCGGCGTGAAACCGCTCGGTGACAAGGGCACGTTTTATCAGCGATACGAAATGCACGAGGCGCGGGTGGACGCGGCTGCCGCCTCGATCACGATCAACGGCGCGGCATTGCGGCTCGACGATGGGTTTGTGCTGCGTTCGTTCTCGGGCCAGCCCCTCAAGGGCAGCTGGCCGGTGGTGTACGTCGGTCACGGCTGGGTGATTCCTGACAAAGGCATCGACCCGTACGCCGGACTTGATGTGCGCGGGAAGGTCGTGCTCGCGCACGGGCCGCGCGCGCTCCCCAAAGACGTGACGATTCAGCAGTTCGGGCGGGTGACGGTGGGTGCCAGCAACGTCGTGGCCGAGGCCGCCAGACGTGGGGCGGCCGCGGTGCTGATGATTCCGCAGACCAGCGCGCAGCCGGGTTGGTGGCAGCAACTGCAGGGACAAAATCTCGTCCGGCGCGAACTTGATCCGTGGGTGCCCTCGGCGTACGCCGCCGCGCAAGTGACGTCGGCGCTGTTGTCACGAGCAGCGGTGGATGGACTGATGGCGGGTGAGCGCTACACCGCAGAGCAGATCGTCGCGCGTGGGGACGCGCTGGACTATCCGGCGAGCTTCGAGTTCTCACAGCGGGTCTCCTTCAACATTCCGTCCACGACCGTTGTCCATCGCCCCTACAACGTCGTCGCCCTCATCGAGGGCACCGACCCAGTGTTGAAGAACGAGTACATCACCGTCGAGGCGCATCTGGACGGATCCGTTGGCACGCGCACGGTGGATGGTGATGCGATTTACAACTCTGCCGACGACAACGCGTCGGGAAGCGCCGCAGCGCTCTCGATTGCCGAAAAGATGATGACGGTGCGGCCGAAACGGTCCCTGATTTTTATCTGGGACAGCGGGGAAGAGCAGGGACTGTGGGGCACCCGCCACTTTGTCGCCAATCCGCCGGTGCCGCTTGACCGCATCGTGGCACATTTCAACATCGACATGATCGGCGCGACACGCGCTCCGGGGACGGCCGACGCCGATTCGCCCGACGTGCCCGGACCCAACGAGGTGTATCTGATCGGGCCGGGCGTCTTGAGCGCGCAGGCTGACGCGCTCATCCAGCGCGTGAATCAGAGTTACCTGAACATGCGACTCAACCGCAACGATGACCGGTGGGATTCAGAGTTCTTCTACCCGCGCACCGATGCCGGGCCGTTTCTCGAGCGTGGCATCTTGACGATCGGATGGAACACGGGGCTGCATCGTCGGTACCACCAACCGGCGGACGAGGCGAAATATCTCGACCCACACAAAATCGAAGCCGTGGCGCGCACCGTGTTTGCGACGGTGTGGGTCATGGCCGACTCGGCCGAACGGCCGGGAATCGACAAACCGATCCCGGTCTCCGTGCCCAGGTATCGCTGAAGAATTTTCGGTCCCGAAAGAAGTCGGGAACAAGAGTTCCCCGCTGGGAGTAATGGCAGCACATGTTGTCCATTTCCGACCTGGTCAAGGTCTATCCCGGCCCGGTGACCGCCCTGCACGGCGTCTCGCTCGAGATCCCGACCGGCATGTTCGGGCTGCTCGGTCCCAACGGCTCCGGCAAGTCCACGTTGATGCGGATACTCGCGGGGCTCCTGACGCCGACCTCCGGTCGGATCGTCTGGGACCATGAGGACGTCACCAACACTCCCGAACGGGTGTGGCCGCGTCTCGGGTATCTTCCACAGGACTTCGGGTTCTACCCGAACCTGAGCGGTGCCGCGATGCTCCAGCATCTCCTGACGCTCAAGGGTGTCGAGGCACCGGGTGGCCTCGCGCGACTCACGTCGGAACTGCTGGAACGGGTGAACCTGACACACGCGGCGCATCGGAAGGTGAAGCAGTACTCCGGCGGCATGCGACAGCGCCTCGGCATCGCGCAGGCCATCGCCGGCAACCCCTCGCTCCTGATCGTGGATGAACCCACTGCCGGCCTCGACCCTGAGGAGCGCCTGCGCTTTTATCGCCTCCTCTCCGAACTTGCTGAGAACCGCATTGTGCTCCTCTCGACCCACATCGTCGACGACGTGGCGATGTTGTGTCCACGCTTTGCGGTGATTCGGTTCGGTCGGCTGGTCACCGTCACGACACCGCGGGCGGCACGGGCGGAACTCCAGTCCAGACTCTATGAAGGCATCGTCAGTCGCACCGACGCGGATCGGCTGAGCCAGACACACGCGGTCACCCACGTGCGGCTAGTCGAAGGGCAACACGTGGTGCGACTGGTGGTGGGCGACACACCTCCGCCGGCGGGGTTTGTGCTTGCGGAGCCGACGCTTGAAGACGCGTACCTCTGGCTGACGCGAGCCGGGGCGGCGGCATGAATGCCGCGCGCGTCCGGGTCGTCGCGCGGCAGGAGTTGCGCACGCACCTGAGAAGTCCCTTCTTGTGGGGACTGGTCGTATTTGTCGCGTTCGCCACACTTGCGGTGAACCCTGCTGCCATGATTCCGTCGGGAAGTGCCACCGTGGAAGGGGTGCGTCCATTCAGCAACTCCGTGTATGCGATGGCACAGAGCTTCTCGCTTACCGGACTGATCTTCTATACGTTCCTCGCATCGCTGCTTGCCGGGTTGTCGGTGATTCACGACGATGAGTCGCGTGTGGGCGATCTGATTCACAGCACGCCGCTGACGGCGAGTGAATACATTTCGGGCAAGTTCCTCGGCGTCATGGCTGCGCTTGGGGGTGTCGTGGTGCTGCACGTCATCATGGCCATGACCTGGTATGAACTGGGGCCTCTCGTTGGTGGAGATTCGTACCGCGGTCCCTTCAGCGTGACCAGCTACCTGTGGCCGGCGCTCTGGTGTGTCTTGCCTGGCGTGCTGTTCTGCGCCGGCGTGTCCTTTGCGATCGGCGAGCGTTTTCGTACGCCGATCGCCGTGTACGCCGTACCGACCGTGCTGTTCGGCGTGACGGTGTTGTCGCTTGGATCACAGGCGCCGCTCGGGCTGTGGGATGTCCCGCTTGATATCTGGGGAGCCCGGTGGCTGAGCCAGACCGTGTTTGTCACCGACCGCGGCATCGACTTCTACAACTCGGCTCCACTGGTCGTTGATCAGATGGTGATGCTGAATCGGCTTGTGATGGTTCTCGTGCCGCTCGCGGCAGTGGCGTGGTCGGCTCGCCATTGTGAGCAGGTGGTACGAGGGCGCACCCAGGGGCGCGTCGGCACGTCCAGTGAAGGCACGCCACCCCAGCCGACACCGTTGGTCGGCACATTGAATGACTTGCGCATGTCCCGCCGTCTGCCCACGATTCGGCTCAGTATCTGGCAGGTCGCACGATCCGAGATCAGTCAGATCCGCACCCAACCCGCGCTCTATCTGTTTCTCCTGTTTGCGGTCGCGCTCGTGTGGGAGTCTGCCGGCTCCGCGCGTGGCGTGTTTGACTCCGGCGTCATCTTCACCGCCGGCGGGCTGGCCGTCAGTCTGATTGAAGTGGTGACAGGCATCGGCTGTCTGCTGTTGCTCTTTCACACGGTGGAGTCGATCACGCGGCCCGCACGCACCAGGCTCGACGCCATCATGTATGCGACACCAGTGCCGACCGCGGCATTCGTGCTTGGTGTCCATGTTGCGGGGGCACTGCTTGTCGGCCTGCTGCTGATGGGCTGCGGTGCAGTCGCGCTGGCGTTCCTGTTCCTGCAGCCGCAAGGTGGCATGGCGATCTGGCCCTTCATCCTGCTGTGGGGCGGTGTGCTCGCTCCCACGTTTTTCGTGTGGACAATGAGCGTGACCGCCGTGCTCGCGCTCACTCGCAGTCGGTATCTCACGTACGTCATCGCCCTGGCGGTGTTGATGGTGACGATGGCGCTGGTGCTGACCGGGTCGATGACGTGGGTCACAAACTGGCCGCTGTGGGGAGCGCTCCGCTGGACCGACATGGGCACGTTCGAACTCAACGGCGCACCGCTGCTGTGGAATCGTGCACTGATGATGGCGGTCGGTGTGGTCGCATTGCTGGTGGCCGTGCGGGCCTTTGCCCGTACGGAGGGTGCACCCAGGCACGTCGGTGTGGCCGCCACGTGGGCCTTGGCGCCTGTTGCCATCGCCGCTGGGTTGACCGTCGCCATCAACGCGGGATTTCAGGGACCGGACGCACGCGCGTGGCGTGATGACTACGAGCAGCGCAATGCAGCAGAGTGGGCATCAGTCCCACCGCCTGTGATCACGCATGTCGACGCTGATGTGTGGCTGGATCCAGTGAAACGATTCATGCGCGTGGCCGGCGCGTACGACATCGAGTCCGGCGCCACACCCGCTCGACAGGCGTTTACCCTCGGCCCGGGCATTCGGAACGTCGCGTGGACCGTTGACGGTCAGGCGGTTGATGCCGACAACCGGGCCGGGTTATGGGTGCTGCCGACCATCGGCCGTCGAGTGGCGTTTGCGTACGACGCCATTGTGCCCGACGGATTCACGCGCAACGGGGGCGGCACGTCATCGTTCATCCTCCCCTCAGGCGTGTTGTTGCACACGCTGGGACCCGACTTTCTGCCGCTGCCAGGGTACGTCGCCGAGTACGGTCTCGGCGCCCGGCCTTTCACGGTCGAGATGCGGGTCAGTGCTCCTGCCGGGTTGACGGTCAACGGTGTGGGCGAACAAGTCCAACAGCGCGTGGATGGCGATCGCGCGACGACGACGTGGCGGTCGGACTATCCGGTGAAGTTCCTGAATCTGGTCGGTGGTCGCTGGGCGCAGACGCAGGGCGACGGCGTCGCGGTCTTTCACCACCCCGGCCACCCGTGGAATGTGGACGCGATGGTATCCACGCTGTCGGCGGCGAAGCGACTGTATTCGGAGTGGTTCTTTCCGTACCCCTGGAAGGAACTGCGGCTGAACGAGTTTCCGGACCACGCCACTCGGGCGTTGGGATTTCCGACGAACATTCCCTTCTCGGAAGGGATCGGGTTTCTGACGCGACCAGATCCCGGTCTGCCGCTACCGGCCATCGTGACGGCGCATGAGACCGCGCATCAATGGTGGGCCAACCTGGTCACGCCCGGGCGTGAACCCGGCGCGGACGTGCTGCTTGAGGGGATGGCCAACTTCGCCACGTTGTTGTTGCTGGAGTCCGAGCACGGCGGCGCGGTGCGACAGACGTTTGCGAAAGGCCTCGAAGATCAATACATCAGCGGGCGACGCGTGGACGTGGAACGACCCCTGTTCGAGACGACAAGTCAATCGGCGACTGATGAGGTGGTCAGCGCCAATAGAGGCGCCCTCGTGATGTGGATGTTGTACCGACACATGGGGCACGAACGGATGGTGGCGGGACTTCAGGCGTTTGTGCGCGCGGCCGTCACCACCGGGACCCCGCCGACCCTTCGAGGTCTGCTCGGGGACCTGCGATCGTTGGCCTCGGACCCCGAGTCGTTTGATGTAATGGTGTCTCAGTGGGTCGCGGCCACGACCGTACCGGAGTTTCGCGTGACCGACGTCTCGGTCACGCCGGCCGGTGCCAGTTGGCATGTGTCGGCGGTCATCACCAATGTCGGACCGGGCACGGTCGAGGTGGACGTCGAGGTGTCAGGAGAGGGGAGCCACAGTCGGCAGCGTGCCACGCTCGATGCCGGCGTCCCGACTCACGTGACATGGAACGTCCCGGGACCTCCTCTGCGGCTGGTGGTGGATCCTGACGTCCACGTCCTCCAGCTCAATCGAGCTCGGGCGTCGATAGACCTGCCGGCACCAAAATAGTGTTGGCGACGCGATGACCCTGCGCTGCGCCTACAATAGGTCCACCATGAAACATCTCGTCGCGGCAGCACTGCTTCTGTCGGTTGTGGGCTCGGGATTTCTGGCGGCGCAGGCGCAGCCGGTGTCCAGGGTCGAAGGTGTCACCGTGACGCCCCGCGAGGGGTACGTCACCCTGACCTGGCAACCGGTTGTTGGCGCCACCGAGTATCAGATTGAACGCGACGGCGCGATGGTCGGGCTCTGGCGGCCGAACCGCCAGATTCGACAGCAGTCGCCGACGTTTGCCGATGCGGGGTTTGTGCCCGGCGGCACGTTGCGCTGGCGCGTGCGCGCGGTGGTCGGGGATGCGCCGCAAGAATGGTCCGATCTGGTCAGCGTGCAGACACGCGCGCCATTCGGTCCCGCGGAATTTCGCACGGGTTTTGAATCACGCGACGGGGCGGACTACACCACCTACGACGAGGAGATCGACTGGACACAACGCCTTGTCGCCGCCAGCCCGCGCGTCCGCATCGTCCCCCTGGGCACCACGCCGCAGGGGAGGACGATGAACCTGTTTGTGATTGGACATCCGGCTCCGAAGGGATCGGTGCAGGAGATTGCGAACGGTCCGGCGGCCGGGGCGAACTGCAACGTCCACGGCAATGAACCGTCGGGTCGCGAAGGCTGCCTGATGATGATTCGTGAGCTCGCGTTTTCGAACGACCCAGCCATCCTCGACATCCTCACCAATGCCACCATTCTCATCGTCCCGTCCTTCAACGCGGATGGACGCGCGAACAACACGCGTGGCAATTCCGCCGGGCAGGATCTGAATCGGGATCACGCCCGGATCACGCAACCGGAGTCGCAAATTTTCGCCAGGTTCCTTCGCGACTACACGCCGGAGGTGATGGTCGATGGACACGAATACGGCAGCGCCGCCACCTGCGACCTGCCGTTGCTGTGGCCACGGCACAGCAACACGGCGAAGGCGGTGCACGACATCTCGAAGACCGGTCTGGTCGAGGGGCAGTTCTACGACGCGGGTGCGACCGACGGCTGGTGGCCCTGCCCGTATCCACCGCGTGGCATCGACGGCGCGCAGACGTTTACACGCGTCACCGGCCTGAAGAACATGGTCACGACGCTGGTGGAGGCGCGATCGGGTGGTGGACCCACACGCCCGGCAGAAGCGGGCAACGTGCCGGAGAATCGCCGCCGCAAGGCGTACTCACAGCTCTGGTCCATTCGACAGGCGCTGGTGTTTCATCGCGCGAATCGGCCGGCCATCGCCAAGGCGATTGCCGATGGCATTACATCCCAGCAATCCAACACCGGTCCCATCGTGTTTCACGGCGACTGGGATGTGCCGGCGTTCCCCGCGCCACATCCGGGCGACACGCCGCCGCCGGGAGCAGCGCCGACAGCCGAGCAGATGGTGACGCCGCCGCCGTGTGGCTACTTCCTGACCGAGGCGCAGTATTCCGCGAAGCTGACCGACAGCGGCAAATTACCCGAGGCGCTCTGGACATCGGCCGGTGACCGCCTCGCCGCACATGGCGTCACGGTCGAACAACGTCCGGGTGGGTATTTCGTCCCGCTCGCACAGCCTCTGCGCGGTCTGATCAACATTCTGCTCGACGGCCAGACCCCGCCCGCGCCCATCGTCGCCGCAGAGCGACGCGCGTCGTGTAACTGATCATTTGATGTGCTTCTTGAGGAAGGGTACGCCTTCCTTGATCCACGCCGGCGCCTCGGCGCCCTTGAGGAAGTGATCGAAGAACTGGAAGTACCGCACCGTCAGGTCTTTCCGGTTGGCGAGGCCCCGGAGTCCATGACCTTCGCCCGGATAAGCGAGCAACATCGCGTTTTTGTCATGGAAGCGGAGCGCGTTGTAGAAGTTCATGCCTTCGGTAAACGACACCGTCGGGTCCGCCGTGCCGTGCATGATGAGCACGGGGCTGACGACGTCCTTCACGTGGGAGATCGCCGACTCGTAACGATAGACCTCGGGGCGATCCCACGGCGTGAAGCCCCAGCGGCCCTGGCCGAAGAGGTAGTAGTCATGCCCGTTGGCGCCGCTGCCGCTGTTCACCTGATACGACCAGCCCCAGCTCTGGTTGAAGTCGGAGTAGAGGTCGGTCACGCCGGCGCCCATGCCGACGGCGGCAAACATCTTCGAGCGGGTCGAGATGAAGGCCGCGCCCTCACCGCCGTAACTGTGTCCGCTCACGCCAATCCGTTTCGGGTCGGCGTAGCCGAGCTCAATCACCTTGCGCGTGGCCGCCTCCACACACTCGAGCATGTCGCTGTGTGACGACCCCGTCCGGAAGTGGATGTCCGGCAGCATCGTAATGTAGCCGCGGCTGACCGCTTCGGTCGGCGAGGCCCCCATGCCGGTCAGATACGACGGCGCAGAGTACCGATGCATGTTCTGTGAATTTTTCTCGTAGAACGTGACGATCATCGGGCGCTTTTCACCGACCGTGTAGTCATCGGGCAACGTGAGGATGCCCTGCAGGCGCACGCCGTCCTTGTTTTTGTAGTCGAACAACACCCGGCGGCCCCACAGGTATTCGGCCTGCTGCGGGTTGGCGTCGGAGATCTTTTTCGACTCAGCAAAGTTGGCACCTGACACGCGCAGGTCCGGGAACTCGATGAACGTCTGTCGCGTGAAGAGGAAGGTGTCGGCTTTTGCCGCACGCGTCGGAGTGCTGAACGACGCGGCGTCATACACGACCGGAGTCAATGTGCCGTTGGTCAGCGTGTAAAAGCCGGCCAGCTTGGTGTATTCCCCGTACGCCGCCAGGGTGACCGGCTTTGAGAGATCGATCTTTTCCCGTTCGGCGGCCTGCCCGCCCGGGCCGTAGTCGGCGAGGGGATCGAGTGGGTCAGGACGAATGACACGGAATCTGATCTCCTTGGCGGAGCCTTCCCCATTGGTCAGGCTGCGGCCCACCGTGCCATCCAGCGGCAGCGCCCACAGGTCATACCGGTGGTGCACAATCGTCGTCGATCCATCCGGCGTGAAACCCGCGATCCCGTAGGCGGGCTTGGGTCCGGGGCGATCAAACTCCATGTCGGTGAAGCTCACGGCTTTGGGGCCACCGAGCGTGAGCGTGGTCGCCGTGTCGAGGTTGTACGACTGAATCTTCTCGTCTTTCCAATAGAGGAAGCGGCGTCCATCCGGTGAGATGCCGAACACGTGGCTGCCGGCGAGTTGTCCCTTGAACATCAACGTTCGCGCGCCGGTCGTCACGTCCACGCGGTAAAAATCCGCTGACGGCGGTGCGTAGTCGCGCGTGAGACTCTCGCGACCCACGGCCCATTTCCCCGTCGCCGCAATCTCGATCTCGCGCATGGTCTCGTCGGTCAGCTTCACAAACGCCTGCCTAACCACGTCAAAGGCCTGGCGATACGTGATGTTCTGATCGGTGGCCGCGCGAATCATCTGCATCGACTGGATGCGTTCGTCCTGCGTGTGCCAGACGTCCACGTCTGCGTCGGTGTCCGGATCGCGTTTGGGGGGCGTCTGAATCGGGATCTGCGGCTTGATCCCCATAAATACGCGCGCGCCATCGTCACTCCACGACACGGCCGCACGGTCGCTGATGACCCAGTCGGCCGGGAAGCCTTGCGCGCTGGTCGCATCCAACACGACGACGTGGCCGGCGTGCACATCGGGATACACGAGCAACTGGTTCGGACGCTCGCGCACCTTCTCGACGTCGGCGCCCTTGAGTATCGCCAGACCTGTACCACGATCGTTCCACACCAGTCGTGTATACCGCTTCGCATCATTGTCGAGGCTGGTGATGCGGCCATCTTTCAGATCGAACAGAAACAGACCGTTGCTGTCCTTCACGACGGCGTCAATGGAGTAGGCGAGCAGGTCGCCGGCGCGGTTGAATGCGCTGTCGCCGACGCTGCCGAGTGGGAGGTCCTTCCCGCTGGTCAGATCGTGAATGACGATGTCGATGCCGCGGGGTGGCGGGGCGGCTGCCTCTGCGGGTGCTGCAGCGGCACCCGCAGAGGCGGCGGCATCACCGCCTCGACCGGCCCCGGCGGCTGCGGCGGCAGGGCGACGCCGCAGCAGCAAGTGTGTCGAGGTGTTGGCAAATTCGAATGACGCCACGTCCTGCCACGCGCGGATGACTCCGGTCGCCAGGTTGCGGAGTTCCACCCGGCGTGGTTCCGCAGGCGGTGTCGCCGCGCCCCCACGGGCGGGCGGGGTCGCCGCCGGAGGCGCATCGGCCGGCGCGCCGCCTGCGCGGGCTCCACGTCCGCCACGTCCGCCACCGGTGGGATCCACCGTGTACGCGAGCCACTTGGCGTCGGGCGAAAACTGAGCGCCGGTCCCGTGCGGCACCGTCACATCCTGCCCGGACGTCAGGTTGCGCAGGTGGAGCACGGGTTTGGTCTCACTCTCCGGGGTGTTGGTCAACTGCAGGGTGTAGGCGACCCATGCGCCGTCGGCCGACAGGGACTGGCCGCTGATGCTGCGCCACTTCGGATAGTCATCGACCGACAGGATTTTTTTGGCCTGGGCCAGGGGCAGGGCACTTGCGCCCACAAGGACCACGGCGAGGATCAGCAGGCGAACACGGGAGGCTGGCATCATGCCGGAATACTACATCCGTCCGACGGCCCGGGCACGGCCGTTGTAGACTGGCCCGATGTCGATCCGATTTATTTCCGCCTGTGCCCTTGCCCTTCTTGTTGCTGCCTGCGGGTCCACACCACCCGCGCCCGGACCCGACGTCTGGGCGGTGGTCAACGGGACCGAAATCAAGCGTGACCGCGTGGAGCGGTATTACCGGAGCATGGTGGCGTCCAGCCAGGCCTCACCCTCTGACGAAGAAGCGGTGGGGGCCAAACTCGGCCTGATCGACGAATTGATTACCGATGAACTGGTGATAGCCCGCGCCACGGCGCTGAAAATTGTGCCGACCACCGAAGAGGTCGACAAGGCCATCACCGAACGTCGCGGTTCGCTCAGTGATGCGGATTTCAAGACGCAGCTTGAAGCGCGCAAGACGACGCTTGATGAATTCCGCGCGGAAGTCACCCGGGAGGTCACCAAGGCCAAAGTCATCGAGCAGGACGTCACCGCCAAGGTGGCGGTGACCGACGATGAAGTGACCGCGTATTACGAGAAAAACCGCGCACAGTTCAACGTGCCCGAGCGTCAGTATCACCTCGCCCAGATCGTCGTGTCGGCCGTGCCGACGCAGGTGAACAACCAGCAGAACGATGATGCGAGGTCGCCGGGCGAAGCGCAGCGCAAGCTGGCGATGCTGGCCGAACGCCTGAAGGCGGGAGACAGCTTCGCGGCCCTTGCGGCCAACTTCTCGGAGGATCCGGCGTCGGCGCAAAACGGTGGCGACCTCGGACTTGTGGGCCAGTCGCAGGTGGACAGTGCCGCCCCCGCGCTGAAAAACGCCGTCATGGGCATGAAGCCGGGCGAGCTCAACACCGTGACGAACGGTCCGACCACCACATTGCTGGCGCTCGTGCGTCGCCTGGAGCCAGGTCAGCGCGAGCTGAGCGATCCGGAAGTGAAGGACGGCATCAAGACGGCGCTCCAGGAACGTCGCGTGCAGTTGCTGCAGGGTGCCTACATTGCGCGTCTGCGTGACGAAGCGACGATCGTGAACTACCTGGCGCGCCAGATTGTGGACTCGGCCGCCAAGGTGCCCGACGTCGCGGCCGTTCGCTAACCCTATCCCCATAAAAAAAGTCCCGGAGCCCCAACGGGGGACTCCGGGACGTCGGAACGTCGTTTTTAGCGCTGCGCGGCCGCCAGG
>CAYZLT010000027.1:13229-19784 GCA_964479175.1 uncultured Solibacteraceae bacterium
CAGCGTGTTCAGTGCCGCCTGGCGGACGGCACTCGTGCCGACTTCCGCTGTCGCGAGGTCGGCGCGTGCCGACGCGAGGTTCGCGGTCGTCATGCCCTTCGACCGTTCGAGTTGGTCGAGGAAGGCGCGGGCCATCGCGAAGCTCGGCGGCCAGGTGATCTTCTTCTGCTCCTGCGCGTTCGCCTCGGCGAAGATCACGGTCCGGGCCGCATCGATCTCGTTCTGCGAGATGAGCGGTGTGGGGACCAGTTCGTAGATGTCCAGACCGCGGGCAATCTCCGAGCTGTAGATCAGCCCGTTGTACCAGTAGACCGACCACGAACCCGCGGACGTCAGTCGACCGTCTTCAAGCGGACCACGGTCGAAGAAACCGATCTCGAAGGGCTTCTTGGGGTCGGTCCAGTCGAACACCGTGATTCCACCCTGATAAAAGCCCTGCACCATGACGTCACGGCCCGGGATTGGAATCAGCGAGCCGTTGTGGGCCACGCAGTTTTCCCACTCGGTCTGCGCCGCAGGCATCTTGTAGTAGCTGTGGAACACCAGTTTGCCGCGTTCGACCGTGAAGAGGGCGTTGGCGCCCCATTCCTGACGATCCTCCGCGCGACAGCGCGCGCCGCGACCGCCGCCCCACTCGTCGGAGAAGAGCACCTTGGTGCCGTCGTTGTTGAACGTGGCCGAGTGCCAGAACGACATGTTCATGTCGCCGGCAAAGTCCATACGGACCGGGTGCGCCACTTCACGGATGTCGAGCAGCAGGCCGTAGCCACCACACGCACCGCCGGCGAGGCCGGCTTCGGGATACGTCGTGATGTCATGGCACTGGCTGGGACCTGTGGGTGGGCCACCGGCACGACCACCACGGCCACCGGCGGGGGGCGTCGCCCCTGCGGGCGGCGGTGTGGCACCTGTCGGAGGCGGCGTTGCGCCCGCGGGCGGAGGCGTCGCCGCACCAGCCGCACCAGCCGCACCACCGCCACCTGCGCGACCGGGTTCAACGCGACGGGGTGGTGGGGCGAGGTCGTTGAAGATGCGCGCGTAGTTGACGACCGCCGCTTTTGACGGATCGGCGAGCGGCACCCGGATCACTTCAACACGGAACTGCGCGGTATCCGGGTTCTCACCCATCTGACCGGTCGTGCAACCAGGCAGTTCTTCCGCCGACCGGACGCCGGCCGAACCGGAGATGTACACAAACACCGCGTCCTTGTCGCGCGAATCTTCGGCGACCGTGTGGGTGTGTGACCCACGGCACGTCTGCACGTTGCCGACGTACTTCGGATTGACGATGTCCGAGATGTCGAAGATGCGGATGCCGCGGATCCGTTCCTTGCTGATCGGTTCCGGCACACCCTGCGTACCGCAGTCGAGGCGGGCGCCGGTGCCTTCCGACGACACAAACAGCAGGTGTTTGTACACCGACACGTCGTTCTGCGACGCCGGGCACACATAGTCACGCACGAGCACCGGCTTGGCCGGGTTGGACACATCCCAGAAGAGGATGCCGTGGTAGTTGCCCTGGATCACGTAGCGACCGCTGAACGCCAGATCCGAGCTGGTGATGCCACGGTACGCCGACGGCGGCGGGGTGTTGGACACCAGCCGCATGTTCCAGGCGGCCTGCGCGGCATCCCAGTAGCCGGCGCGAAGGCCGACACGTGGATCGGGTGACGGCGCCGTGGCCGAAATCGTCGGCTCCACCGGCGCGGGCATTGTGGCCGGCAGCGCCGGCACGGGTGGCGGTGGCGCGGCCTGGCCGCGTCCTCCGGCCGGCGGCTGGGCCGCCTGTGGCGGTGGCGCCTGCTGCGCCGCCGTGACCGACGAGGTCGTCATCGTCACCCCCGCAAGGGCAACAACGCCGGCCGCTACGGTCGCTGCGAATCGTGTCGTGAAGCGTGTCTGTCTCATGTGGTTACTGTCCCCCTCCAAGGGCCGCGAGCATCTGTTCCATGCGATCAATTTCGGCAGTCTGGTCGGCAAATACGTCAGACGCATACAGATAAATATCGTCGTCCTGCGCCGCGCCGTGCGACTTGAAGAGCACATCGACCATGTCGATCGCGCCCTGGTGGTGTTTGATCATCCCGGTGAGGAAGAGACGATCCCAGTCCTTGCCGCGAGCCTTCTTCAACGTCGCCAGTTCGGCTTCCGTCAACATGCCGGGCATGAGCATGTCGTGTTTCATGCCGTCATGGTCCATCGTCATGTGTGTGGCGTTGGGCGCCGGAACGGTCTGCGCACGGTCGCGCAGCCAGGTGCGCATCATCGAAATTTCATCACGCTGACTGATGGTCATGCGCTCACACAGCAGCTGCACCTGCGCGCTCGCGCCGTTCGGTTTGGCCATCTCGCACATGATCAGGGCCTGCGCGTGATGGGGAATCATGCCCTGCATGAACTCGACATCGGCCTTGCTGTACGGCTGACGGACCAGTTCCGGGCGCGGCCGCGGGTCGCCGGGCAACTGCTGGGTGGTGGCGGAAAGGGCGGGGGGGAGACCGACGATGAGCGCGAGCATCGAGCCGGCCACCAGTGTCTGTACAACTTGACGGGTCATGATGAACAACTACCTCCTGAGGCAAGCGCAGTGTAAGTCATTTTGCCCCGGCAGCGCCGCCCGTCCACCGGGGTTCTGCGACGGCCAACGCGGCGGTCCCGGGACCGCCACGCTGGACGGCGTGCACGCGTCCGAAAAAACCCGACGGTGAGGGGACGAGTGTGAAACCCCAGGTGCTGAGCAACTGGCGGTCCGCCGCTGACCACGACGACACGGGACCCTCCTCGACCCTGAGGGTGCGCTCGGCATCGGGGTGCACTCGGGGTGCCAGGACCGACTCGGCCAATGTCATCTTGTGGTCCACCAAACGGCTCACGACCTGGATGACCGCCGAGATGATGCGCGAGTCCCCGGCACCACCAAGCGCGACCACTCCCTGATTGTCGGGGCGCACGACGATCGTCGGGGCCACCGTGGAGGCCGGACGTGACCCTGGCACGGTGCCGAGGCGCGTGGCAAACAGAAACCCGAGGCCGGGGGCGACCAGACGCGTGCCCATGCTCGGCCCCAGCGACTGCGTGAGCGCGACCACCCGCCCCTCGCGATCGGCCACCGACAGATGCGTGGTGGCCTCACGATCACTTGGCGCGGTCACCAGTGTGCCTGGGGGAAACAACAGCCCCGCACCCTGGTAGGGTTCAACGGTGCGCGCATCCACCGCGGTGGCCACCGGGATCATGACGCGACCCGCCCGGTCCTTCGCGTGTGTACTGGAGGTAAGAAAATCGGCACTCTCGGCCTCAGTGCCGCGACGGGTCGCGCGATCGGTGAGTGCCCAATGCATCGCCTGCCCAATGACCGCTGCCCACCGTGCGTCATCGCCTCGCGCGGGGACGGGGAGGTGTTCAAGCGTGTTGAGGGCTTGAATCACCGCGTGGCCCGCCGCCGGACGAAAATTGGAGGCGACGGCATGACCTCGATACGTGCCGCGCACCACCAGGGCGGGAATCGCGCGGTAGCCGGCCAGCTCGTCGCGCAGCAGGAAGCCTTTGTTGGCCCGCATGTCCGCGTCGATCGCTTCGGCAATGACCCCGCGATAAAATGCATCGACGCCGTCTGTGGCAAGCCGTCGCATCGTCGCGGCCAGCAGCGGGTTGGCGACGCGCTCGCCGGCCTTCCACAGCGACCCGTCCTCGCGCAGATACGTGCCTCGGCCTGCGCCAAATGTCGACAACTCTTCGCGTGCGGCGGCCCACCGCGCGGCTTCCGCCTCACCAAGAATGAAACCGTGTGCGGCCAGATCGACCGCCGGTTGGAGCACGCGTGCCAGCGACCACGTCCCATGTGTGGCCAGTACCTGCGCGAGGGCCGCAGGCACGCCGGGAATCGCCGCGCGTTCATACGGTGCGGGAATGCCGGACTTCTCCTGGTAAATCGACGGCACCTGATTCAGCCCGTCGATGCCGACGATCGTCCCGTCGGGCTGTCGCAGGAGAATGCTGGCACGTCCCCCGAGGCCGGACATGCTCGGCTCGGTCACGGCCAACGCAAACGCCGTCGCGACCGCGGCATCAACGGCATTGCCGCCCTGGGCGAGCACACGGGCCCCGACGTCGGTGGCCTCAATCGTCGCGCTGGCGACCACGCCACGAGGGGATTCCGCGACCTGTGCCGTGGGCGACGTGACCCGTTCGCCGGCCCCAAGCGGCGGCGGCGGCGGCGTCGTCGTCGTCGTCGCGCAACCAGCCAGCACCAGCGCCGCCACCGTGATCACGAGCGTGCGAAATTGTTGAGGCATCGCGGCTATTCTAGTCGCCGTATGGACGGGTTTCAGACCACACGTCTCCGCGCGGATCGGCTTCAACCCTTGCACCTTCCGGACCTGCTCGCCATGCACGAAGACGCGAGACAGATGGCCACGCTCGGTGGCGTGCGTGATTACGTGTGGACGATGGCGTATTTGGAGCGAAATCTGGCGCATTGGGAGACCCACGGTTTTGGCTTGTGGATGTTGCGCCACTTCGGTGGGCCGGTCATCGGCCGGGGCCTCCTGAGGCACCTGGACGTCGAGGGTGTGCCCGAAGTCGAGATCGGGTACAGCTTCCACCCGGAACACTGGGGGTGCGGCTACGCGACTGAAATTGCGGTGGCGTGTCTCTCCGTGGGGCGCGAGACCTATGGCTTCTCGAGCATGGTGGCGCTGACGCTGCCGACCAACACCGCATCGCGCCACGTGCTGGAGAAGGCCGGGCTCGCGTATGAGCGGGACATTGTGCACGGCGGTCGGCCGTACGTGTTGTATCGAACGGTCTCGACCGTCGGGGACAGGAGCACGACATGACGCCGGGATTTCGGGTCACCGGATGTGTGTTGGTGGCGAGCGTGCTGGTCGTGGCGTCGGCGACCACGGCCTCCCAGCCATCGGAACTGTGGCGCGAGGTCGAAATCATTCGGACGACGCACGGCGTGCCGCACATCCGCGCGGACAATCTCCGGGCAGGCGGGTACGCACTCGGGTGGCTCCAGGCCGAAGACTACGGCGGCGTCACGCCGACGCGACTGTGGGCGACACGAGGGCAGACCGCACGCGTCAACGGCCGATCGTCAATCGAGGCCGACTTCAGCACCCTGCGTGAACGCGCTCGCGCGATCGAGACGTTTCACCTGCTGCAGCAGGAGACGCGGGATTTGTATGACGGCTTTGCGGCCGGCGTGAACCGGTACGTGGCACTCCACCGCGACGAATTTCCGCCGCATATCCCATCCGACTTCACCGGCTACGACGTCGCGACACTGCATATCGGCGACGGCCCTCCCGCCGCCCGCATCCGTCGCGTGCTTCAAGCACTGAGCACCTCCGATCGAACCCTGGACCCGCCTGCGCCAAGGCTACGGAGGGCAAGCCCTGTGTCGGACCCTGGACCCGTGGACCCAGAAGAAGGCTCGAACGCGTGGGCGTTTGCGCCGAGTCGAACCAAGTCCGGCAAGGCCATTCTCCTGCGCAATCCGCATCTGGCCTGGAGCGCCGGGTACTACGAGGCCCATCTCACGGTGCCGGGTGTTGTCGATTTTTACGGCGACTTCCGCATCGGTGGCCCCCTCGGCGTCGTCGGCGGTTTCAACCGGTATCTGGGATGGTCCACCACCAACAGCAACACCGGTGACCGCACGGAGATCTACGCCGTGCCGATCGATCCCGCCCGCGCCGATCACTACGTGATTGATGGTGCCTCGCTCCCGATCACGCAGGTGACACGCACGGTCGAGTTCCTCGACGGCGAGGCCATGTTGTCGGAGACCCGGCAGATGTGGTCCACCCCGCTGGGGCCGGTCGTGCATCGCACCGCCGAGACTGCGTACATTGCCCGCACAGCCGGTGACGGTGAGTTCCGTGCCGGGGAGCAGTTCCTGCGGCTGATGCGGTCAACGTCACTTCATCAGTGGATGGACGTGATGCGCATGCGCGCACTCGTCTCGCAGAACTACACGTACGCCGACCGCGCCGGCAATATCCTGACGTTGTGGAACGCGTCCTTGCCGCTCCTGCCGCATCCCATGGGAGGCAACACGGCGATTGCAGCGCGGCACCTCCGCGACATCTGGACGCAGTTGATTCCGTTCGAGTCGCTCCCGTTGACGCAGAACCCCAACGGCGGCTACGTACACAATGAAAACGACTCCCCACACTTCGCCAACGCGCGCCCACCGGTGAATCTCGTCAACGCCTATGAGAACATCGAACCGCCATCGCTTCGGCTGCGGAGTCAACGCGCGATTCAGTTGATCGACAACAACCGCAGGTTCAGTCTTGAGGACGTCGTGCGCCTCAAACATGACTACCGCATGTTGCTCGCCGATCGCGTCAAGCCGGATCTGCTGCGCGCCGTCACGGCATCGTCGCCGACCGGCGTCGTGGCCGACGCCGTGCAGGTGCTGCGCCATTGGAACAACACCGTGGCCACGGAGAGCCGGGGCGCCGTCCTGTTTGAGACGTGGTGGGCGCGTTATTAAAAGGGGCCCACGGACGCGCAGCGGTTCGCGACGGGATGGCAGGAGAC
>CAYZLT010000028.1:0-19669 GCA_964479175.1 uncultured Solibacteraceae bacterium
GGGCGGCGGAGGCGGCGGCGTCACCACCACGGGGGGCGGCGGTACCACCGGAGCGGGCGGCGGCTGCTTGGCCCCACACGCGACGGTCACGGCAAGCGCACCGGCCAGTACCGAAAGAGACAGAACTCGAATGCTGATTCGTGGCATGAACGGAGCTTATAAACCCTCGCTAGTCGTGTCAACGACATCCGTATGTCGATTTTGGCCGTCGTGGCTCGTCATGTCACTGAGCAGGTCACAATGACCACTGACCAAGGAGCCCTCCATGTCCCGTTTCCTCGTGTTGTTAAGACTCGTGTTGTTAAGAGACGACCCGTCCGGCTTTGCCAGCCTGAGCCCGGCCGAGATGCAGGCCATCATCGAAAAATATATCGCCTGGGGCGCACGCCTGCGCGCCAGCGGCCATATGGTGATGGGGGAAAAACTGGTCGACGGTAGCGGCAGAGTCGCCCGGGGTGCCGCCGCAGTCGTCAGCGACGGCCCGTACGCCGAAGCCCGGGAGATCGTGGGAGGCGCATATGTTCTTCAGGTGAAAACCTAGGACGAAGCCGTCGCGATCTTGAGTGACTCGCCGCACCTGGCCTTCGGATCCATCGAAATTCGCGAGATCGAGGAACTTCCGCAGTAATGCCGCTCCTGGAGGTGCCGGGTCTTGTGGCCCACCTGTTCCGCCATCAGGCCGGCCGGCTTGTAGCGCTGCTGACGCGGGCGCTGGGCGCCCGGCACCTCCAACTGGCCGAAGACGTCGTTCAGGACGCCCTCATCGCGGCCCTGCACACCTGGCCGATGCACGGCGTGCCAGACAATCCTCCCGCGTGGCTCCTGCAGGTCGCCGGCGGGTTCAGTGTGGACGAAATAGCGCGGGCGACGGTGAGGCCCTGATTCATGAGGACGTGTGCCTGGAGGCCGTCCGGCTGGCGAGGCTCCTCGTGAGGCATCCGAGCACCGCCACGCCCGAGACCCATGCGTGCGTGGCGCTGCTTCTGCTGCAGGCGGCCCGACTGCCGGCGCGCGTCACCGATTCTGGCGATCTGGCTGTGCTGAGCGAACAGGATCAATCGCGCGATCGCGCTCGGGATGCGGGACCGAGCCCCTGCCGGCCTGGCGGCCCTGCGCGACGTCGCTGACGATCCGCGCCTCACCACCTACCACCTGCTGTACGCGGCCCACGGGTACTTCCTCTCCGCGCTGGGCGACACGGCGGGTGCAGGTGCAGCGTATACACGCGCGCTGGCCTGCCAGGTGTCTGCGCCCGAGCGTCGATGTCTTCTGAGCCGAATGGCGTCCTTGAGCTGACACCCCATCTACAATGTGTCCACATGGACGCGATGCTGGCCGCCACGGCCGATGCCGAGGATCGGCATTTCTGGTTCCAGGGCCTTCGCCGCTCGGCGCGCCTGGTGCTGGATGCGGAATTGGCCGGCCGGCGCGTGTCCCGGATTCTTGATTGCGGCTGCGGCACCGGGCGCAATCTCGATTGGTTGGCCGACTACGGTCCGGTCGCGGGTGTCGAACTCTCGCACACGGGTCTCGCCGTGGCGCGCCGCCATCATCGTCGCGTGGTCCAGGGCTCGGTGACCCATCTTCCGTTCGGGGACGGATCCGTCGATCTGGCGACGTCGTTTGATGTCCTTTATTGCCTGCCGGATGACGATGAACGGATGGCGCTCCGGGAAATGTCCCGCGTGCTCCGGCCTGGCGGCCTCGCCCTGTTCAACGTCGCGGCGCTGGACATGCTCCGCGGATCACATTCCACGTTGACCATGGAAGTGCGGCGCTACACCAGGGCGCGTCTGCGCACCCGCCTTGAGGCCGCCGGCTTTCAGATCGCGCGCATGACGTTCACCAACTTCACGACGTTTCCGCTGACGCTCGCGGTGCGCTGGTCTGATCGGATACGGGGGCAGGCAGAGACGGCGTCGACCTCTGATCTCCGCGTGCCCGCCGCTGCCATCAACGCGGCGCTTGATCTTGCGCTTCGGATCGAGGCACAGATGATACGCGCCGTGGATCTGCCGATCGGATCGTCGTTATTGTGTCTGGCTCGGCGCGTATAGGCGTGGCAGCGGCACACACCGCAGGGTGACCTCTGTGGTGGCACCATCACTGAGACGCACCCGTGCGCTGTTGCCGCGGAGTTGGCGCAGGAGCGCCGGGTCTTCGAGCGTCTCGGACGAGGCCACGGCCGCGATGAAGTACTCGCCTGGTGCGAGCGCGCTGATGGTGAATGCGCCGGCGGCACTCGTCCTCGTCTGGATTGATCCCGCCCCGGTCTTCCACAATTTTTCATCGGTCGCAAAGGCGACGACCTCACATCCGCCCACGCCCTCCGGTGCATCGGTCACCGTGCCCTGCAGGCGGGGCGCCGTATCGGTGATGTGAATGTCGACCCCGTTCAGGTCGCTCCCCGCTCCGGCGTCGAGGCCACTGGTGACGTCGCGACCGTTCTGCATCACTCTCGTGATGACCCAGCCGGTTCGACGCGTCACCAATCGCATCACAAACGGCCCAGGCCAGACGTCGAGGGCATAGGTGGAGTCAGGATTGATGATCGCCGCCGTGGGCGGGCCTGGTTGCGCATCACGATCGGCGGGCACGACGGCAATGCGCACACTGTCTGTCTCGGCCACCGTCAGGGTTCGACCGCTCCGGAGCACGACGCGGCCGCGCACGGTGGCCTTGGCAGTGGGTCCGACGATGACACCTGAGACATCCGATGCGGTCACCTCCACGATCACGACGGCAGCGGATGCGCCTTCCGCGTCACGTGCGGCCGGCCCACCGATCGTGACCTTGTAGCGGCCGGGCAGGAGTCCTTTGGCTTCGAAGGAACCGTCTCTTGAGGCGGAAATGATGCGGACGGCGCGTGTGGAGAGCAGACGGAATTCGACAAGCGTCGGCCCTGTCGCGGCGCGCAGGCGCTGATCGACGGTTCCAGAGATCGTGTGGACCCGGCGGCGCTGCAGGGTCATGTGCACCACGGCATCCGCGCCGCCGACGGCATCCACGGCGAGCGCTTCCTGCGGATCGGTGACACCTGGAGCGTAGGTATACGAATCGGACTCGGTGCCAAACATCGCCGCGCCACCGATGGGCGGTGTGGCGAGCAGGTAATACCGGCCGGGTTCAAGACCGAAGATTCGATATTCCCCACGGTCGTTGGTGCGAACCGGTCGTCCGGACGGCACCAAGCGCGGTTGCCCGAACTCGACGCCGCGTTTCATCGAGGCGACTTCGAGGCCTGACCGCGGCCGTCCGTCTGACCCGTAGACTGTGCCCGTGATGACGGCGCCTTGCCATAACACCATGTCTGCGACGGCGGCCGATGCGTTGATTTCCACGAGGCGCCCGGGTGCGCCCGGACGTGCCTGTCCGAACCGTCCATCGAGGTAGCCATCGAGCCGCGCCGACACTTCATAGCGACCCGGCTCGACGGCCGTGAATCGGTACCGTCCATCTTTGTCCGCAATCTGGATGCGCGGGTCGTTGACTTGGATGGATCCAGCGCTGGCCAGGCGCACGGCCGTGCCGCCCAAGGGCACGCCGGTGACCGCATCCCGCACCGTCCCGGTCAGACTGAGTGGTGCCTGGTGGAAGGCGGCCAGCGCCAGCACGATCGCGACGAGACCCACCGCTGACGACATTCGTGTTTCGCGCATAGGCCTCTCATGACCTGCGCTGAAGGCTTGGCACGGCGATGGCGATGCCCACCAACAGCAGGCCGACAATCAGCATGGATGACGACTGAAACCACGTGGCGGCGAGCGCCACGACCAAACCCGCCAGGTTCGTGCCAGCCCACCACGTCAGTCCAGGCTGCTCTTTCGGAATGGGTCGCAGCATGTGCAGCACGAGCCCAGTGGACGCGATGACGAGCACTGGCGCAGCGGACCAGAATCCGCGTGTGTAAGCAAACACCACACCCATCAGGCCGCAGATCGCCAGCATGACCAACGATTCCGTTCGCACAGTCATTGACATCTCAGCCCGCTCCTCGTGATTGAGCGACCTGCTCAAGCACTGCGTCGATCGCCGCAAACAGGTCGCTGCCCCTCGCCCCGACGACGGTGCGTTCAATCGTGATCACTCCGGCCCGGTCCACACGGCCGACGATGAACGTCGGTGTGGCGCCGATGCGCAACCGGCCCGCATCGGCCAGATCCGCCTCGATCGCACTGCCGTCGGCGGCCACCAGGCACGCCTGGAAGCTGCCCTGATCGGGCACCACGTCGTCTGCCAGTCTCAGGAGTGACTCTTGGTCCAGGTTCGGGCTGTTCGTGAACATCCGATCACGATACGTCCACATCACGGACTGCCGCGCCGCACACTCGGCGGCCACGGCGGCTCGTCGGGCATTCGGGTGCAGGCGCTCGAGGACCAGATGTTTCTGCGCATACATCACCATGCCCGTGTCCACGTAGCGCTTCCGCACTTCGGGGAACACCCGTCGTGCGTACGCGGCGCACGACGGGCATTCAAAGTCGGAGAACTCCACCACGGCCACTGTCGCATCCTGGCGACCAAGGACACTGCCCCGCAAGCGCACGGTCGGAGCTTCCGGCTCGGCCAGGCCGCGCATCGAACGCCAGCCGGCGTACGACGTCACGCCGATGGTGGCGAGCAAAATCCAGACGCCCACCGCAGCCGCAATGGCCGCCAGGGCGCCCGCGGTCTGCAGTCGACTGGCGTGCATCAGTCAAACCACCACTCGCCACGGCGGCACTCACCGTGGGACCCCGTGATGTCGGGGAAAAACAGCGCGCACACCAGCCCCTCTTCGCAGTGCCAGTTTTCACGACAGATGCACCCCTCCTCCAGGCAGAAGTCCTCGGCAGTGTAGGAGGAGATCGTAAACGCCACCTCGAACTGCGCGCCCATCGGACAGCCACTTTCGATCGTCAAATCGCATCGAGCCTTGTACTCGAGCTGGCTGATGCCTTCCTGCTCGAAGAAGTAATTGTGCACCGACTCGATGCTGTTCAGGGTGTTGTAAATGTCCGACGCCACCTGTTGGTTGTAGGGATCAAGGACCTCTTCCAGAATGATCCCGTCAACACCCGCAATGCCGCAGCGGTACACCAGACCGCTGTTGCCCGTGATCGGCGGCAGCGTCTTGGAATGAAACTGGCTGTATCCAAGGATCAGACTGTAGGCGCTGCACGCCACCAGAATCGGCAACATCTGCACCCGCGGCGCCGCTGCCGGCTTCGCGCCGCCCGCCGCCGCCTGGGGCACCGCCGTCATCAGCACACACACCACCACACCCACGGACACCACATGACTCACAGAGAACCGTTGCATCATCACGACACCCTCCTTCAGCAATAACCGCTACGGGTGACGACGCTAGCACCGTTAGGTGTCAAGCGCAAGTGCCTGAATTCCGGCCTGTTTTCTGGCTATCGCCGGGGTGTGAGTGTCAGAGAAAACACGCGGAGTCCCAGGTGCCGCAGGTCAGCGCTCTGTCCACGTTCGGCAGGCACGTACGCATCACCGACCTCGATCGTGAGTCGGCCATCAGCCGCCGCGATCGCCGTAGCCGGCACCGTGACGGTGTCTGTAAAGTCCGACGAGACATGTCGTCGCGACAGCTCCTGTGTGCCCGCGCGCACAACGAGATCCGTGCCACGCCCGAAGTACTTGACCGGGGAGTCGCCGGTGATCGTGAGCGTCAGATCATGAGCGGGCCCGACGACGCGAATGGTGCCGGACCGTTCCATCCATCGCCAGTCGAGCCCCGTGCCGGCCTCTTGTTCCGGTTCGTGCCAGCCGGTGGCAAACGTCCACAACACATCGGCAGCCGTGGCCGCATCAAACAATTCCAACCCCACGGGCGCGCCCCGCCCCTGGCTGTCCACGCGTACCGCCAACGTCGCGTACGGTCCCACTCCCGCCGGCACACCGGCCGGCAGATCAATCCACTGCTGAAAGTTGCGAGTCGACGACGTCGTGGTCCAGCGATCGACTTCCACCCCGTCGAGTTCAGCGACCAGCGTGACCGGCGCCGACCCCTCCGGGCCGAGATGGCGACCACCGATGACCACACGAAGGGCGGCGGGATCGCGACGCAGATACGCGGGGGCGGGCGCGCGATGTGGTCCCAGCCCGAGCGCCGAGGTCACGCCGCCAATCTCCGGCGTCACGGCCCATCCGCGACCGAGCATCCATCGTGGCGGTTCGATAATCCAGGCGTCCACGTCCGTCGGCCGGGCGAGGGCCACCAGCGCGCGGACATCGGGATGCCACCGATAGGGGGCGTGAAGGCGTCGCGCTCGCGCGTCGATCATGGCGAGGTCACGACGGACCGGATTGGCCAGGAACCACAGCGGACCACGTCCGCCCGCCCGCCAGTACTCCACCACTTCCAACACTTCTCCGCCGCGCTGGCTGGGGAGTCGGGTGAACGGCCACACCTGGGCCGTCCACACCAACGCCTGACGGGACTCCGAGGCGACCCGGCGATGCATCCCGAGCACCGTCGGCGTCTCGGGGTTGGCGATCGAGATCGATTCGAGATCGGTAAACGCGCGGAAGATCGGCGCACCCGACGCCCCGTACGCCGCCAGCGGCGGCTGCGCCACCCAGATCGACGCCGCGACCAGTACCGCCGTACACACCAGTGCCACCGGCGGGGCCAGCGCAGACAACGCGGTGATCGCCAGCGCCGCGACCGGGGCCACCAACGGCAGGCTGTACCGAATCGTCGCGGTCTCCTGGAAGGTCAGATGAAACACACAGTACGGCCAGAACGCGAGCAGCATCAGGGCCAGCACTCGTCGACTGCGTCCCAGCAGTCGCACCACGCCGAGGCCGGCAAGGATCAACACCACCGCGGCCAGCCCCTCATGCAGCCACGGCGTCCTGAACGAACGGGACAACGCTTCGGTCAGCAGCGACCACGAGGGATTGGTGGCGAGCATCTCGACGCCCACAAAGTCTTCGGTGCCCTGCGCACCAAGTGCGCCCATGTAGGCGGTCCATCCGCCAGCCGCCACCAGCATCGGGATGAACCACACGAGCACGCCAACGGCGGCGGCGCCAATCAGACGGAGCACATCGCGCCACCGGCCCGTGCCCGCCAGTTCCCCCGCGCACCAGCACAACAACGGGCCGGTCAGCCACATCGTCTGTGTGCGCACGCCGATCACCAATCCTGCGCCGGCCGCCGCCCACCACCACCCTGCGGACGGCATCACGCCTGGGTGCTGGCGCACCTCGCGCAATCCGCGCAGCAACCCGACCTGCACGACCATGCCCAACACCAGACCGGGCATGTCGGTGAGAGGGCGACTACTGGTGAGCCAGAACAGCGGTGCGGTGGTGGCCAGGATTGCGGCCATGGCCGATTGCGTGGGTGTGAGGCCGATCGCCATCCACAGGGAGGTGATCACCCAGAGTGCCGCGACACCGGCGATCACACTCCAGATCGCCAGCCCGACCGCCGCGCGGCGATCCCGCGGCCATGCGGGGAAGGCGGCGTGAACGACGGCGTCTGACACCTTCGCCGCCGCCATGTAGACGGGGTAACCGGGCGGATGCGGCTGGTGTCGCGAGATGTCGAAGGTCTCGACACCAAGCGCGAAGTTGACCGAATCCAGGTCTTCGAGCGTCTGCGGCAACGCCGCGAGGTGGGCCAGAGCGACCACCACGCTGGCGACGGCGAGCAGACGTCGAAGAGTCGAGGTCACGGACGGGGTGACTTATTCTTCCCAGTCGTCGCTGGTCTCGTCGTCGTCTTCGTCGTCGCCCTCGGCGTCGTCGGCTTCGACCTCGTCGGACTCGGCTTCCTTGTCGTCGTCCTCGTCTTCGTCGTCGGGATCGAAGTCAAGGGGATCAAGCGAGGCGATGCGGAGGTTGCTGGCGCAGCCGTCACAGACCCAGGGGTCGCCCACTTCCATTTCTTCGAGGTCGTCCTCGTCGATCTCGATTTCGATGTCACATTCCGGGCAGGTCGCCATACACTCTCCTCCGAGACGGGGATTATATCGACGCGGTTCCACACGCTGCAATCAACATGTCGGAAACATCCGCGACAAAAATCATTCTCATAACACATCGGGACACGTCCGTGTGTGACCGATTTGCGGCGGCCCTTGCGGATGCGCGCCATCAGTACGTTACCGCGAATTCGGCGTCCGATGCCGTCGCGGCTGCCGCGCACGCCAGCCTGGCCATCATCGACCTTGGCCTCCATGCGGACCCGGTCGCGTGGGTGCGTCAACTGCGTACGGCTGCACAGACCCCGATGCCGATCCTCGTGTTCGCGGGCACCGTGCGCAGCGCGGCTGACAGTCGCGCCCTGTTGTCGACCGCGATCGCAGGTTACATCAACGAACACGCCGCCACGGCGCACATTCTTCCCGCGCTGGCGCCCCATCTGTTTCCGGCCAGTTTTGATCGACGTTTCGCGCCACGCCTGGTGCTGAGCGTCCCGGTGTCCTATCGATCCGGCACGGCCATCGCCGGCGCCGTCACACTCAACATCAGCCGGGGCGGCCTGGCGATTCGCACACTCACGCCGCTGGAACCGGGTGCAGAGGTCCGCGTGAAATTCAGACTGCCCCCGTCGTCCACCGACATCGAACGCACGGGGTATGTCGTGTGGGCGGATCGACGCGTGGGGATGGGGATTCAGTTTGAGGAAGAACTCGATTCATCGCCGATTGAGTAATCGCAGGCTGTTGGCGACGACCAGCAGCGATGCGCCGGTGTCGGCCAGCACCGCGATCCAGAGGGTGGCCGCGCCCAGCACCGTCATCACCACAAACGCCGCCTTGAGACCCAGGGCGATGGCGACGTTGGTTTTGATCGTCGCGAGTGTGTCACGGCTCAGGCGCAGGGCAAAGGGCAGTCGCGACAGGTCGTCGCCCACCAGCGCCACGTCGGCCGTTTCCAGGGCGACACCCGTACCGGCGCCCATCGCGATCCCCACATCCGAGGCGGCGAGGGCCGGAGCATCGTTCACGCCGTCCCCCACCATCGCCACGACCTTGTGTTCCCGCTTGAGCATCTCCACAAGGGTGACCTTGTCCTCCGGCATGAGGTCGGCATAGACCTCGTCCACGCCTGACGCGTCCCGGATCCCGTCGGCCGATCGTCGCGTGTCTCCCGTGAGCAGGACGACGTGGTCCACGCCGGCCGACCGCAGATCCTCCACGACCCGGTGCGCCCCGTCGCGCATCGCGTCGGCCAGGCCAATCACGCCGAGCGGGACGCCGTCGCGCCCCACACACACCGGGGTGGCGCCGGTGGCTTCCACCTCAGCCATCCGCGCATGAAGATCGGCGGTGCACAACGATCGCAACTCAAACAATCGATGGCTGCCGATGACCGCGACACCGGACGTGACGGTCGCCTCGGCACCCAGGCCGGGTAACGCCCGAAAGCCGGTCCCTTCCGCGAACGCGACGCCGGCGGCCCGTGCGCGATCAACAATGGCTCTTCCGATTGGGTGCTCGGACCTCGCCTCCAGTGAGGCGGCGACCGTCAACACTTCATCGGGAGGAGTGGTGCCGACACCAAAGATGTCCGTCACGACGACGCGCCCTTCGGTCAGGGTGCCCGTCTTGTCGAACGCCACGCAGCGCACGGCCGCCAGTCGCTCGAGGTGGGCACCACCCTTGATCAGGACGCCTGCTCGTGCGGCGGTGGTGAGTGCGGACACAATGGCCACGGGCGTCGAGATGACGAGGGCGCACGGACACGCCACCACAAGCAACACCAGCGCGATAGAACCACTCGCCCCATCCGCCTGCCGCCATCGACAGAGCTTCGACCGATGCGATGGTCGGCGGCCCCACGGCGATGACGGCGGCGATCACGACCACGGCGGGCGTGTACACGCGCGCGAAGCGGTCCACAAATGTCTGAATGGGCGCGCGTCGGGCCTGCGCCGCTTCGACGAGATGAATGATGCGTGCGATCGTGCTGTCGGCCGCGAGACGATCCACACGCACATCAAGCGCACCGTTGCCGTTGATCGACCCGGCATAAACGGGGTCCCCGGTCGTCTTGTCTGATGGCCACGACTCGCCGGTGATCGGCGCCTGGTTCACCGCCGACTCGCCATGCATCACCGTGCCGTCCACCGGCACCCGGTCCCCGGGCCGCACCAGCACAAGGTCACCCACGCGCACGTGATCAATGGCGATGGGGACGATGGCGCCGTCACGCCGGACGAGCGCGTCTGTGGGAGCCACGCTCATCATGTCGCGGATGGCGCGACGCGCCCGGGCGAGACTCAGCGCCTCGAGCCACTCGGAGATCCCGAAGAGCCAGACGACCATCGCAGCCTCGAACCACTCGCCGAGTCCGATGGCGCCGACGACCGCAATCACCATCAGCACGTTGATGTCGAGGACGCGGCGCTGTACAGACCGCCATGCGTGTTGCGCCGGCACCTTCACGGCAAGCGCGACCGCGACCGCGAAGGCCAGCGTGGCCAGCAGCGGCGACCACGTCGTGGTCACACCCCATTCGAGGATGGCGCCGACGCCAATCAGGCCGCCGGCCGCCAGCAACGCGTGGTCCACGGCAGGACGCGTCGTGGCGCGAGGCGCCGCGGGACTCGCCGGCGCGCAGCACGGGTCACTCATCGCGCGGTCCGCTTCACGTGTCCAGGTTCCTCGACATGTTTCCGGGCGTCGCGAAGCAGGCCAATCACATGGTGATCGTCGAGGGCATAAAACGCCTGCCGTCCGTCGCGGCGGGCGCGCACCAGGCGCGCCGTACGCAGGAGCCTCAACTGATGGGACATGGCGGATTCGGAAATACCGACAAGCGAGGCGAGGTCACACACACACCGTTCCCCATGGGACAACGCGTCGAGGATGCGCACCCGGGTGGGATCAGCCAATACCTTGAAAATCTCGGCGACGGCCTGCAGGGGCACACCGCTCAGCAACCGGGCGCGAATCTGTTCAAGGGCGGCCAAATCCATGACCTAGTGATATATGAACATGTGCTCATATGTCAACCAGCGTCCATTCCGTGAATATTGAACCAATTCGCGTACCCGACTACGATCCGGTGTCTGTACAAGCTCGTGATGGCCCAGCCATCACACCCTTAACCAAGGAGTCAGGTCTGTGATCGAGGTCCAACACCTCACGAAACGCTACGGCCCCTTTACCGCGGTTGACGATGTCAGCTTTCGCGTGGAGAAGGGCGAGATCCTCGGCTTTCTCGGTCCCAATGGGGCCGGCAAGACCACCACGATGCGCGTGTTGACCGGGTACATGCCCGCCACCGAAGGCACCGCGACTGTGGCCGGGTACGACGTGTTCGCGCAACCGATAGAGGCCAAACGCCGCATCGGCTACCTGCCGGAAACGCCGCCGCTCTACCCCGACATGACGGTGCGCGAATATCTGACCTTTGTCGCCAGGCTCAAGATGCCCGCCACGGTATCGAAGGCCGAGCGGGAGGCCAAGATCGAAGGCGCGATGGCCAGGACCCACATCGCCGACATGGCCACACGCCACTGCTCGAAGTTGTCGAAGGGGTACAGACAGCGCGTCGGCATCGCGCAGGCGCTGCTGCACGACCCCGAGGTCCTGATTCTTGATGAACCAACCGCAGGTCTCGACCCGAAGCAGATCATCGAAACACGCGACCTCATCCGTGGGCTCGCCGGCAACCACACGATCATTCTCAGCACGCACATCCTCCCTGAGGTGTCGCAGACCTGCACACGCGTGGTCATCATCAACAAGGGTCGCGTGGTCGCCATCGACACGCCCGACAACCTGACGCGCCAGCTCAAGGGCTCGGCGACGTTGTATGTGCAAGTGGATGCGGCCGGATCCGATGCGGCGGCGACGCTGTCGTTGGTGCCCGGTGTGCGCGGCGTCATGGAGTTTGACCGCCACGACTCGCAGGTCGGCTACGAAATTTCGGCCGAGACCGACCGCGACATTCGTCGCGACATCGCGCGGTCGATCGTTGACAAAGGATGGGGATTGCTCGAGTTGCGCCCCCTGCGCATGAGTCTGGAGGACATCTTCCTGCAGCTCACCACGGACGAAACCGGCAAGGTCGTGGCCGACGCGCCGCCGGCCGAACCGTCCACGAGCGAGAGCGAGGTCACCAATGCGTAACATCATGACCATTGCCGGCAAGGAATTGCGCGGCTACTTCGTGTCGCCGATGGGCTGGGTCGTCATGGGCCTGTTCGCCCTGCTCTTCGGCTACTTCTTCTACGCCCACCTCTCGTTCTTCGTGCAGCAGAGCATGCAGTCGCAGGGTGGCGGTCCGGTCAACGTCAATCAGGGCATGATTCGCGGCGTGCTGGGCAATGCCAGCGTCATCATCCTGTTCCTGCTGCCGATGATCACGATGCGCACCTACGCGGAGGAAAAACGCTCGGGCACGATCGAGCTGTTGCTCACCTCGCCGGTGACCGATGTGGAGATCGTCTTCGGCAAGTTCCTCGGCGCGGTCGGTTTCTACGCCGCACTGCTCGGGGTGACGATGCTGAATATCGCGATCCTGTTCATCTTCGGCAATCCGGAAGTCATGCCGGTCGTGACCGGCTACCTGGGCTTGTTCCTGCTGGGGTCCTGTCTGATTTCACTCGGCCTGTTCATCTCCAGCACGACCAAGAACCAGGTCGTGGCCGGTGCCGCCACGTTTGTCGTGGCGCTGCTGCTCTGGATTGTGAGCTGGTTGGGCTCGAGCTTCGGACCCAATACTGCGGCCGTGTTGTCGTACCTGTCGATCACCGAACACTTTGACGACTTCAGCAAAGGCGTCATCGACACCAAACACGCGCTGTATTACCTGAGTGTGATTGCCTTCGGACTGTTCCTCACGGTGAAGTCCGTGGATACCGAACGGTGGAGGGGCTGATCGTGAAACAGATACTTGCAGTACTTGGATGGGTCGGCGTGGCGCTGGTCGCCGCCGCGGTCATCATCCGCTTCACCCAACCCGAACTCCTCGTGTGGTCCCAGCGCCTGGCGATTGCCGGCCTGGTGACGACACTCCTCTACACGCTGGGCCAGTGGCGCGAAATCGGCCGCTCGTTCCAGGGAAAAAACGCCAAGTACGGATCCATGGCGGCCGGCAGTGTGCTGCTGGTGCTCGGCATCCTCGTGGCGGTCAACTGGATTGGCAACCGGCAGAACAAACGCTGGGACTTCACCGAGACCAAGCAGTACTCGTTGTCGGATCAATCGAAGAAAGTCGTCCAGGAACTCACCGAACCGGTCAACATCAAGGTGTTCCACGCCAAGGACGGACGGGACGCGTTTGCCGACCGCCTGTCGGAGTACGAATACCTGTCCAGCCAGGTCAAGGTCGAGTACTTCGACATCGACGCCTCGCCGCTCGAAGCGCAGAAGTACGAGATCCAGCAGTTTGGCACGATCGTGTTTGAACACGCGGGCCGCACGGAACGGACGACACAAAGCGGCGAGCAGGACGTCACCAACGCGATCATCAAGGTCGTCGCCGGCAAGGCCAAGAAGGTGTACTTCGTGGAGGGCCACGGCGAACGCAATTCCGCCGGCGGTGACCCACGCGGCCTGAGCCAAATCACCGACGCGATGAAAAGCGACAACTTCGAAACGGCCATTTTGCCGCTCGCGCAACAGGGCGCGGTGCCCGACGACGCGTCGGTCCTGGTCGTCGCGGGGCCCTCGACGGACTTTCTGCCCGGAGAGATCGAGGCGATCACGACCTATCTCAACCGCGGCGGCAAGTTGTTGTTGATGATCGATGCGCCGGATGCGTCGGGTGGGCCCGCGATGCCGAACCTGATGGGCTTGGCGCGCAGCTGGGGTTTCAACGTGGGTAGCGATGTCGTGCTCGACGCGAGCGGCATGGGCCGCCAGCTCGGCGTGGGACCGCAGGTGCCGCTGGCCACGCGGTACCCGGCGCATCCCATCACGGATGGCTTCCGCTACATGACGGCCTATCCGATGGCACGTTCGGTGAGCGCGGTCGAGGGTGGTGTGGATGGCCGGACGCCATCGTCGCTGGTCGAAACGAGTCCGCAGAGCTGGGCCGAGAGTGACTTGAAGGAGTTGTACTCGACGGGCAAGCCCACGCCGGATCCGAAACTGGACAAGAGTGGTCCGATCTCGATTGCGGCGGCGGTGTCTGCGGAGGCGCCGAATGCGCCGGCCGCAGAGTCGCCGGACGCGCCGAAGCCGGACGCCCGCATGGTGGTGGTCGGTGACTCGGACTTTGCGTCCAACGGTGCACTGGGCATCCAGGGCAATCGCGACCTGTTCCTGAACATGACCAACTGGCTGGCGCAGCAGGAGAACCTGATTGCGATTCGGCCCGTGGACCCGGCGGACCGTCGGGTGCAACTGACGGAAGACCAGAGCACCCGCATCATGTGGCTCTCACTGGTGATCTTCCCGCTCGCCTTCATCGCGATGGGCGTGCGTGTGTGGTGGACGAGGCGCTGATATGCGAAGTGGCAAGTCACTCCTGTTGCTCGTACTGGTCGCGGCCGGTCTGGGAGGCTACATCTTTTTCGTCGAGATGAAACGTGACCCGGCGGCTGATACGGCCACCGCGCGCGAGAAGGTCTTCACCTTCGCGCCTGGGTCCATCCAGGCCGTTCAGATCACGAACGCGAACGCCGCGACCACGCACGTCGTCCGACAGGACACGACGTGGAACATCACCGCGCCGGACGCCTCCGAAGCCGACATCGTCGAGATCAGCACGCTGATCTCGTCGATCGAATCGCTGGAGCTGACGCGGGTGGTGTCGGAAGCCCCCGGCACCGCGGCGGCCTTCGGCCTCGAACCCGCGCGCATCACCATCGAGTTCACGGTGACCGGAGAGACAGCGCCCCGACGACTGTTGATTGGCAACAAGACGCCGACCGGCGGCGACCTCTACGCCCGCGTGGACAGCTCGCAGCGGGTGTTCCTGATTGGTGGGTTTCTCGAGGACACGTTCAACAAGACGCCGTTTGACCTCCGTGAGAAGAGTGTGTTGAAGTTCACCCGTGATGACGCGGATTCGTTGACCATTGATGGTGGCGCCACTCAATTGGCGTTCGCCAAATCCGGCGGAGAATGGCGCCTGACGGCCCCCGTGAGCGCCCGCGCCGATTTTGCGACGGCCGACGGCATCATCGGGCGCCTGTTTCAGGCCCGGATGGCCGGACTCATCTCGCCAGACGGGACGTACAACCTGAAGGACTACGGTCTGGCCAAGCCGCGCATGGTGGTGACGATTGGGTCAGGCTCGTCACAGGCCGCGCTGGCGATCGGGGCCAACGATGGCGACGCGAACGTGTATGCCCGGGATCTGTCCCGCCCGATGATCTTCACGGTCGAAAAGACCCTGCTCGACGAACTGCGCAAGTCACCCGACGACATGCGACTCAAGGAACTGTTTGTGTTCCGATCGTTCTCGGCGACGACCTTTGACATCACGTCGGCAGGCACGACCTACACTTTCAGCAAAAAGAAGGGCGAGGGCGACAATACGCCGGACGTCTGGTCAATGACCGCACCCACGGCCAGGACCGCCGACATCACCAAGATGACGGACCTGCTGACCACCACCTCGAATTTGCGAGCCGAGAGCTTCGTGAGGTCCGCCTTCCCCAGTGGAGACCCGGTCTCGATCACGGTGCGGTTCGGTGAGGGCGAAAATGCCAAAATCGAGTCGGTCACGCTCCGGAAGTTTGGAGACACCGTCCACGCCACTCGCCAGGGCGAGCCGGGCGCCGCGGTGGTGTCCACGATCGACTTCGATCGGGTCATGGCGCTGCTCAAGGAGATCACGAGGATTTGATGATCGGGCGATCGGGTGATCGGGTGATTGGGCTGGGGGTGACGCTACTCCTGGGCGCAGGCTGTGCGTCCGCGCCTGCGACCATGGCTCCGTCGCACGTCGCACACTCCGCACACCGCACGGCGACGCCCCTGCACGACGAACTCGACGCCATTTTCAACGATCCGCGATTTGCGCGTGCCTTGTGGGGCGTGCGGATCGAATCACTCCGCGACGGCCGCGTCGTGTATGCCCGCAACAGCGACAAACTCGTCGTGCCCGCGTCGAACATGAAGTTGTTCACGATGGCGGTGGCGGCGCAACGCCTCGGCTGGGACTTCACGTTTGAGACCCGCCTTGAAGCACACGGCACTGTCGTCGACGGCACCCTCCACGGCGACCTCGTCGTCGTCGGCGGGGGCGACCCGTCGATCGATTCGGTGGCCTTCGGGCCTGCTCCGGTGTTTGAGGAATGGGCGGACGCGCTGAAGAAGGCGGGCATCCATCGCGTCACCGGACGTCTCATCGGGGACGACAACCTGCTCGACGATGCCGGGATCGGACCGGGGTGGGCGTGGGACTATCTCAACGACGGATACGCGGCCCCGTCGAGTGCGCTGAGCTACAACGAAAACATTGCGATCATCCGCATCTGGCCGGGAGCCACGGTCGGGGCGCCGGCACGCGTCGAGGTCACACCGGCCGGGCACGGTCTGGCGGTGACACAGACGATTACGACCGTCGCGGCCGACAGCCAGACGTCGGTCAATCAGACGCGCGGTCTGAACAGCAGTGACGTCTCGCTGCGCGGCAGCATTCCACTCGGTCGGACCACGCCACTGGTCCGTACGACCAGTGTGCACAACCCGACCGCGTTTTTTGTTGGGAGCCTGCACGCCGCCCTCGCCGACCGCGGCATTCCCGTGCGTGGTGGTGCCGTGGACATTGACGACATTCATCCGCCGCCCACCGAGGGACGCCGCGTCGTGGCCACACGACGATCCCAGCCGCTCTCGTCGCTGGGCGCGTACTTCATGAAGTCGAGCCGGAATTTTTACGGCGAGACATTCCTCAAGATCCTGGGCCAGCGGTTCGGCCGCGGCGGCACCACCCCGGCCGGTCGCACGGTCGCGGCGGAGACGTTGACGTCCTGGGGGATTCCCGAGGGCTCGTACGTCATGTACGACGGCTCCGGCTTGTCGCGCTACAACTACGTGTCCTCCGATGCGATCGTCACACTGCTCAAACACATCTGGACCGACGAGACCCTGCGCGGACCGTTTATGGCGGCGTTGCCGGTGGGTGGCCAGGACGGCACGCTCGGCGGCCGCATGAAGAACACCGCGCTGGCCGGTCACGTGCAGGCCAAAACCGGCACCATCTCGAACGTGCGGTCGCTGTCGGGATTTGTGGATGCGCCCTCGGGTGAACGGTTCGTCTTCTCGATGATTGCGAATCACTTCACCGTCGACACCGCGGCCGTCGATGAGGTCGCCGAGAAGGCACTTGTGGCGGTGATTCGGTAACAGCGAAGCCCCCGGGCCTCGTGTACAATTTTTGTCGTGAGCCTCTTCCCGCCTGGTCATATGGGTCGGCGTGCCTTTCTGGGTGCCTCACTCTTCTTGTTGGGCGGCATCTCCTTCCTCAGGCGCCGTCAGGCGCTTCCTGAGACGACCTTCCGGTCCGTGCTTTTCGACAATCCCGAATTCGTCAGGGCATTGGGAGCGGAGGTCCGGAAATCCCACCCGCAGTTGGTGGGCGCACAGCGCTCTCCCGCCCGTCTGCCTGATCTCTTGCGCGCCCATTCCGGCGCCATCGAACACGACTTTGAGAAGGGCAACCTCCTGAGCATCGACGGGTGGCTGGTTTCCGTGACGGAAGCCAGGATCTGCGCGGCAGTCTGACAGGCACGTTGTGATTAGAGATTCCGCCCAGGTCACACAGGATGTGCGGTGCGACGTGTGCATTATCGGCAGCGGTCCCGCCGGTCTCGCGGTCGCCCTGGAATTGCGCAAGGCCGGAAAGGACATCTGCGTCCTGGAAAGCGGCGGCCTCGAGTACGAGGCGGACACCCAGGACCTGTACGCCGGAGCATCGGTGGGATGGGATACGCCCCTGCCACTGGACGGATCCAGGATGCGGTATTTCGGCGGGAGTTCCAACTGTTGGGCGGGGATGTGCGGGATTCTCGACGAGATCGATTTCATTCCCAGACATTGGGTCGCACACAGTGGGTGGCCCATCAGCAAGGCGGAGCTTCTGCCCTTCTACCGAAGAGCCGCAGATTTGCTTGGCGTGACTCAGCCGATCGAAGCCGGCACATTTGTCGGCAATGGGTCACTTGCGGAACTCGATCTTGACCGGAAGAAACTGGAGACGAAGTATCTGTATGGCGCCGCCATCTGGCGCGTGGGAAACGAGTACCGGGAGACGCTGAGCCGCGCCACGACGATTGACCTGATTCTCCATGCGAATCTGACCGAGCTGAAAGTGAACGCTGCGGGCACCTCTGTCGTGCACGCTCAGGCACGCTCCCTGTCGGGGAAGGCGTTCAAGGTCATCGCCAAGAGGTTCGTGTTGGCGTGTGGGGGAATTGAAAACGCGCGTATCCTGCTCTACTCGAACAGCGTGATGAAGACGGGCGTTGGCAACGGGCACGATCTGGTCGGTCGTTTCCTGATGGACCATCCTCTGGTGCCCATGGCCAGCCTGCTGCCCGAACGGGGCGACACCAGGGTGCCTGCCTACAACAGCTCGACGCTCATCACTCGGAAGTCGAATCCACTGTTTGCGTGCGTGACATTCTCCGAACAGTTTCAGCGCGACAATCAGGTGTTGAATTCAGCGGTGTACCTGATCGATCACGATGAGGAGTTCGGAGAAGGGCTGCAGGCGAGCGTGAGGATTCGGCGCTCGTATCTGCAGGGCACCTGGCCGGAGAACCTGGGCACCGATCTGTGGACGATTCTTCGAAATGTCGGTGAGGTCGCCCCGGCGGTGTACGACCGGCTCACGAAGAACCGCGCGGTGAGACGTCGGTTGGCCGTCAAACTTCAGGCTGAGCAAGCGCCGAATCGGAACAGCCGGGTGCTGCTGTCGGACGATCGAGATCAGCTGGGACTACGACGAGCACAAGTGAGCTGGCAGATCTCCAAGGAAGATCGAACGTCGGGAGAGAAGCTGGTGAAACTGTTTGCGGCGGAGCTGGGCCGCATCAAAGCAGCGCGGGTGCAGCTGGACCATTGGGTCAGCCAGGCCGAGCCGCTGTTCCCTGACGATTTGCGCGGCGGCGAGCACCACATCGGCACCACCCGGATGGCGAATGATCCCAGGACCGGAGTGGTGAACACACATTGCCGCATCCACGCCACAGATAATCTCTATGTGGCCGGCAGTTCCGTGTTCCCGACGAGCAGCTGGGTCAATCCCACGTTTACCATCTGCGCGCTTGCGATTCGCCTCGCTGATCACCTGAAACAGCAGGGGTAGTCACTCAGTCAACCTCGCCGACGGCGTTCATGATCTCCATCGCCGCCAGGGCGCGGTGACCGATGCCGGTGAGCTGATAGACGCGCCGGCCATCGTCTTGCAGTTCGGATGTCACGAGGCCCTTCTGCTCCATCGAGCCGAGCGTCACGTAGATGCCGCCGCGCTTCAGACGATTGCCGGACGCCTCCACCAGCTGAAGCCCGTAGCTGGCGCCGTGATTGGCCAGTAGCGACAGAATCACGCGCTCATTCGTGGAGACTCTCATGACGGCACCGCCGATCCAGCGCCGAGGTCGCGACGCTTCGTTTGTCGGGCCAGGTAGCCGGCCAGCACGACTGGCAGCACGGTCACCGACAGCAGCGCGAGGTGGAGGCGAATCGGCCAATACAGGATGGCCACATCCCGCGATGCCGGACCGAGCAGCGCCGTGATG
>CAYZLT010000029.1:0-15626 GCA_964479175.1 uncultured Solibacteraceae bacterium
GGGCTCCACACAGGTGGGCATCCAGTTCATGACCGACACACACTTCGCCAGCATCGATGCCGAGTACTGCATCGCCGAGGGCGGGCGCGTGACGCGTACGGGGGGTGTGGCCCGATACGCGCAGGTGCAAACGCTGGAGAAGCGGCCGTTCGGCATTGAGTTGGTTGCCCGGGGTCCTGCCGGTCACGGATCGGTGCCGCTTGAGTCGAGCGCAGTCACTCATCTGGCGCAGGCCGTCGCCGCCGTGACGAAGTGGCAGCCCGAGATTCGCCTGAACGAAACCACGAGCGCATTCTTCAGGCGGCTGGCGGATATTTCCGAACCCGCGGCCGCCGAACGGTATCGCGCCGTGGCCGATCCCACCAAGGTCGCCGCTGCGGACGAATACTTTCGCCGGTTCGAGCCGTCGATGGCGGCGATTCTCCGGTCCACCGTCTCGCCCAACATCGTGGCGGGCGGCAACCGGATCAATGTGATTCCCTCCGAGGCCATTGCCACCCTCGACACCCGCATCCTTCCCGACGAGGACATCACTGCCTTTGTTGAACAGGTGCGCAAAGTCGTCAACGACCCGGCGGTGGAGGTTCGGCTGACGAAACGCAACGTGCGCCCCGGCGGCGTCGAAGCCCGGATCGATTCCGACATCTTCAAGGCGATCGAAACAGCCGTCAAAGCGCACTACAACGCGCCGACGTTACCCAGCATGAGCACCGGCGCCACCGACATGGCGTTCCTGCGCGCGAAGGGCATCCAGTGTTACGGCATCGGTCCGGCGCTCGATACAGAGGACGGCCCAAAGGGGTTTGGCGCACACTCCGATCAGGAACGCATCCTCATCAGTGAGCTGCACCGCTTTATGCGGATGTACTGGGATGTCGTGGTGGCGGTGGCGGGGACGCGGTGAAGCCCCTCTTGGCGGCGGCGGTCGTTGCAGCCGTTGCCTCAACGGGCTCGGTGGCCGCGCTCACATACACGCAGTCACCAGCGGCACCCACCGTCGCGCAGACGCTGCGTGAAGCACGAGCCTACCTCGAGCAATACCGCTCGGACATGGCCTTTATCCTCGCCGATGAAGAGACCACACAACGCATCACCCGTCAGACACCGGCGGTACCCGGAGCGACCAGCCGAAGGACCAAAGCGGAGGTCTATTTCAAATACGTGGACATCGACGACACGTGGATGACGATCCGGGAATTTGTCGAAGTTGATGAGCGAAAGGTCGAGAGCCAACCCGACCTGAAAGCGGCGCTGCAGTCACAGGGCCTGGCCCAGGTCGCCCGGACGTTCAAAGCCTTCAATTCGCAGTTCAACGTGGGCCGCATCTTCAGAAACTTCAATGAACCGACGCTGGCCCTCGGTGTGCTGGAACTCGAACGCGGGCCGCAGTTTGTGTTCACACACAAACGCACCCGCCGCGCAAACGGCGTCACCTTGATCACGTTGGCCTTTGAGGGTCAGCCTGGCCCCCACGCGTTCATCTACAACCTGGATATGAAGCCGGCCGCCGTGGAGGGGGAACTCGTCATCGAACAAGGCACCGGGCGGATCCACAAGACGATTCTCGAGATCACCATGACGTCCGTGAGGGCGGTGCTCACGACCGACTACGCCCTCGCGGAGTCGGTCAACCTTCTGGTGCCCACCGTCTTCCGCGAACGGTACGAAACCGGCGTGGACCACTCCGGCAGTGCCGTCCTCAACTTCACCGCCGACTACGAGTCGATCTTCTGCGAGTCGCGCTACACGAAGTTCCGGCAGTTCAAGACCACGTCGCGTATCAAATAGGCGAGCCAGTCCAGGCGGTGGTTACGTCAGTGGGTTCCTCGCGAAGCACAGGTCCTCCACCACTCGTCCGCCGATGATGTGTTCCTGAAGAATTCGTTCCGCATTCTTCGGGGTCACGTTCCTGTACCAGGTGCCTTCCGGGTAGACGACGGCAATCGGTCCGCCGGTGCAGATGCGCAGACACCCACACTTGGTCCGAAAGAGCGGCCCTTGCGGCCCCGTGAGATTGAGTTCCTTGGTCCGACGTTTGACGTAGTCCCACGTCGCCTTGCCTTCGTCGGCGTCAACACAATCGGGCCCGAGACACACAAACAGATGTCGCGTCAGGTGCCCAACACCAAATGACTGCGCCGCCTCGTTCGGCGTTGTTCGTGTCTTCCCCATTCCTAAATCACCCGATCACCCGATCGCCGGATCACCCGATCACTGGCAGGTTGGCCTTGCGCCACTCCCCCATGCCGCCCACCAGATTGATGACATTGTCGAAGCCGCGCGCCTTGAGCACACTGGCGGCGATCGACGACCGCGCGCCGGCGGCGCACTGGACCACGATGGGTTTGTCTGTGGAAACGTCGGCCACACGATCACTGATGGTGCCCAGGGAAATGTGCGTGGCACCTTCGATGTGTCCACCCGCCCACTCGCCGTCGTTGCGAACATCGAGGAGCGTGACGGCACCATGCGCGAGCGAATTCTTGAGATCGTGCACGGTGATCTGGGGCACGGTGCCCAGTGGACGTTCGCCTTCGGACCAGCCATCGACCACTTCCGCGTCGAAGTACCCCGCAATCCGATCAAGACCAATCATCGCAAGGTCCCGCACGGCGGTATCGATCAGCGTTCCGCCCGCGTCATCCACGATGAGATAGAAGTCGCGCGTGTACGGAATCAGCCAACCGGCCCACGTGGTGAAGCTGGCGTTGAGCGGAATGTTGATCGTGCCCGGCACGTGCGCGGACGCAAACGCCGCAGCGGTCCGGGTGTCAATCACCAGGGCGTCGTCGCGCACGGCCGACGCCAATGCGTTCGCCTGCAGCAGGTCGGGACGTGAGAAGCCGTGCAGGATGCGTGGTCCCTCCTTGTTGACGCGCTTCATCTCGGCAAAATATTTCGGGGGCTCCGGTTGCCCCGCCAGCACGGCCTGCACAAACTCCGCTTCCGAGGTCACCTGGAACGCCCAGTTGAACCGGCGCTCATACCCGAGTGTGCTGTGGGGAATGGCGCTGATGCCTTTGCCGCAGGACGAGCCCGCACCGTGGCCCGGCCACACCTGCAGCCAGTCCGGCCACGCATCGGCCTTGCGCAGGCTGGCGTACAGGGTCCTGGCGCCGATCTCCATCGTGCCCTTGATATTGGCGGCCTTCTCGAGCAGGTCGGGGCGTCCGACATCGCCGACAAAGATGAAGTCGCCGGAGACCACGGCAATGGGATCGTTCGCGGCGGCGGCGTCGGTAATCAGGAACGACACATGTTCGGGCGTGTGCCCCGGCGTGTGGACCACGTCGACCCGTACGGCGCCGACGGCAATGGTGTCGCCGTCCTTGAGGAGGGTCGCGCCGGCATCCTTCGCAAACGTGTACTTCCAGCTGGCATCGCCCTCGTCGGAGAGCAGCAACTGCGCGCCGGTCCGGGCCGCCAGTTCCCGACTGCCCGAGACGTAGTCGGCATGAATGTGGGTCTCGGTCACATGGGTGATCGAGACACCCTCGCTCTCGGCGGCACGAATGTACTGTTCAATGTCGCGATTGGCATCAATCACGATGGCGGCTTTGGCGCCAGGGCAGCCGATCACGTAACTGGTCTGGGCCAGTTTTGGCTCAAAAAAGCGCTTCATGAACATGGGGGTATTGTACTCAGGTGCCTCGCTACAAACTCGTGCTCGAATACGCCGGAACCCGGTACTCCGGCTGGCAAATTCAAAACAACGCCCGCACCATCCAGGGCGAACTCCACAAGGCGCTCGGCGAGGCGCTGCGAGACCCGCAGTTCGAGACCTACGGGTCCGGCCGCACGGACGCGGGCGTCCACGCCCTCGCCCAGGTCGTGCACCTCGATCTGCCATCCGCCCTGCCGACCAACACGCTGGTTGCGCGCATCAACGACGGGTTGCCGCACGACATCAACGTGATCTCGGCCGAACGCATGCCGCCGCGTTTTCACGCGCGCCACAGCGCGGTCGCCCGGCACTACCTCTACCAGGTCTCCACGCGGCGTTCGGCGTTCCACAAGCCGTACATCTGGTGGGTCAAGGACCCGCTCGACCTCGCGCGCATGCGTGAGGCCGCAGCGCGGCTCACGGGCTTTGCCGATTTTCGTGCGTTTACCGATGATGATCCAGAGGAGAAGTCGACACAGGTGCTCCTCACGCGGCTGGAGATTACCGAGGCGGACCCGTTGATCCTCGTCCACGTCTCAGGGTCACACTTCCTGTGGAAGATGGTGCGGCGGCTTGTGGGGATTCTTGTCGCGTGCGGGAAGGGTGAGCTGTCACCGCAGCAGGTCGAGCAACTGCTCACGAGTGATTCCCCGCTGCCGGCGCAATTGACGGCACCGGCCGCAGGGTTGTTTCTCGAACGCGTCGACTACTAAAAGACATTCACAGGGAGACACAGAGCCACGGAGGTTTTATTCTTGAAACCACAACCCTCTGTGTCTCCGTGCCTCCCTGTAACACTTAGGCGACGCGTTACCAGCGGAACATCAGGCGGCCCCACGTCGTGTGCGCGGTGTACGGCGCATACGTGTAGTAGAGCAACATGTTGTTGCCGGCCGTCAGGGTCGACTGCGCCTGTGAGTCAAGCGTGAAGTCCTCGACGTCGTATTTGTCGTACCAGTACGTCACGCCAATCGCGATCCGGCTGTTGATGTTGTAGACGGCATCCACGGTGCCGCGCCACAGGTCACTCTTGACGGGCGGCAATGCCACCGGCGTCGGCAGCGTCGATGGGACGATCGCTTCTTCCGGCAGCGTGCGGTCGGTCACCGCACCCGTGATGTATTCGTAGGTGGCACGTGTGCGGTTGTAGTCCCAACTGAACGCCAGGTCCACCTTCTCCGCCAGGTTCCTGAACTCGGCGTTGGCGATGAGCGAGTGCACCTTGTCGGCCGAGTCGGTCGCCCAGTTGCGCGATGGGTCCAGCGTCTGCGCGCCGGGGTTCGCCTGACGCGACCGCGACAGCGCGCGGTAGTCCTCGTAGCTGTACGACACGCCCAGACCAACCTTGTCCGACGGGGTGCCATCGATGCCGATGGAGTACACGTCGTGGTTGTTGTCGCGCAGGCCGAATTCGCTCGCCAGATAGTCGTCCCGACCGACCGCTGACGACACGTTCAACGCCCAGTTCGTCACGGGCATGAACGACGCGATCAGCGTGAACCGATCGCGGTCGCGGTCGGCCACATCCGAGTGACGCATGCCGGGTTGTTCAGTGGCGCGCAGGAGCACGTTGACGTCAAATCCCTCACCGCGGCGTTGCGCATGTTCATACACGCCGCGCACGCTGATGACACCCGTGCTGAGCGTGTCGACCTTGACGCGCATCACGTTGTCCACCGTCTTTTCGAAGATGCGATGGGTGCGCTGATCGGTATACCGTCCGTAGCCGAGGGTCAGCGCGGCCGGACCTTTCGGAGTAATCCGCACATCGCCGTCGAAGTTCAGGCGCGTCACACTGTACCCTTCCGACTCGAGCGTCGCCGTCGTCGACAGGCGGCCGTCATAGGCCACCTTGCGTGACGACACAAAGGACGGAATTTTGTTGTTGTAGTCGTAATATTTCATCCGCGCGTTCACACTGAAGTAGGTGGACGGACGCGAGGTGAAGTTCAGGTTGAACCCGCGCATCTGGGCTTCACCGTCCAGCGACGCCCGGGTCGGCAATCCCGCCGCCGGCAGCTCCGCGCTGTTGCTCGTCATCGGCAGCACCGCGCCGTTGTCATCCTTGAGCGTGCTCATCGTCGCGTAGGCCGTCAGGCGTGACTTGCTGGGCAACTTGATCGAGACCATGCCGTTGACACCGAGCATCGTGCTGCTGACCGGCAGGGACAGTCGGCCCGACGAGGCGGTCCCCGAGATGTCGGTGGCCCTCAGGGGATTGTCGAACACCGCCGAGGTGACCTCGTTGGTAAACCACGATCCGGTGTACCCGGCTCGGAACAACGCGGGCCCACGTTCAAGTTCGGCGGACGCATCGAAGTCCGTCAGCCGATGGTCAATCGGCGCCGCGAACTCGGCAACCTGACTGTGGCCGAACGCGCCGCCAAACGGCTGCGCGCCTTCACGGATGGTGTGTTTCACCGACACCTTGATCGCGCTGTCCACGGTCGGCATGAGCTCAAAGAGGCCGGCGGCCGAGTGCCGCTTCGACTTGAGATCAAACATCGCCGAGCCGTTGACCAGTGCCTGCACCGCCGCGGGCCTGGCCGCCGTGGCCAACGCCTGCAACTGCGCCTGCACGGCGTCGTCGAGCCGGAACTCGCCTGGGACGGTGGAGCTGTACGGCGTGCGCGTGGTGCGACTGAGCAGCATGGGAATCTGGTCCCACTGGCCCCATGCCTTGAACGTTCCTGGACGCACGACGTTGACGGTGTAACGTTGATCGCGCCGCCCGGCGTGGTCAGCACCGGCGTCCAGGAACCACCCGTTTTTCTGGGCCTTCCAGCGGAAGGTCTCCAGAAACAATCCGTCGCCAAGGTCGCGGTACCGCTCGTAGCGGGCCGCATCCCCGGTCAGACTTGAACCACGCACCCCGAGGTCGATCGACCCCGATTGGGTGGTGGTGGCCACCGCTTCCTGCGCCGTGGCGGCGACGGGAAGCAGCGCACAAAGAGCGAGAGCAAATGCTGTGTAGTGGCGCATGATGTCCCTCCTCACCGAACGAACATGTTGCCCGCGGGGTGATTCGACCCGTGGATGGTGGAGTGACACGTCACACACGAGCGGGCGAACACCCGCACACTCGTCGCGACAAGACCGGCGTCATAAATAGTGGAGGGATGCCGCGTGGCGACGTGACACCGCTGACAGAGCGCCGGTGGTTTGGCCACCAGCATGCGATCGTTCGAGGACCCGTGCGGGTCGTGGCAGGTTGTGCAGCCGTCACGGCCGGGGGCATGTTCCCAGAGGAAGGGCCCACGTTTGTCGGCGTGGCAGGACACACACGAGTCGGCAATCGAGTCGCCCTTGCGCAACAACTTCACGTTGGTCGTGCCGTGGATGTTGTGACAGGTCGAACATTCCATCTTGCCTTCGCGCACCGGCATGTGGCCCGAGCGATCCACCTTGGACACCTTGTCGCGATGGCAGGAGGCGCACACCTCGGTCTGCGATTTTTTCTTCAGCGATCCCGTCTCCGAGACCGGCGTGTGCACCGAGTGGCAGGTGATGCAGGCCACCCCGCGTGACTCATGCTGGCTGCCGTCCCACAACGCGTGTTCACCCTTCGAGTGACACGTCGTGCACGTGGCGTCCGCCTGTTCGGCCGGCATCGTTTTGAACGACGCGGGCTTCACGCTGGTCGGGTCTGCCACGTGTTTGCTGCCCGGCCCGTGGCACGTTTCGCAGCCCTGCGTCGCCGACGGGGTCCGCTTGTCAGCCGCGCGATGGTGCGGCGAATCTTTGTAGGCCGCCATGGCCTCATCGTGGCAACTCAGACACGTGTCCTGGCCGACATACGTCGCGTCGGACGCTGGCTGAGCCGGTGCCGCCGCTGCCTGCGCTTGCGCGGGACTCTGCAGCGCCGGGGATTTTTCCGCACTCCCTGGGTCGGGAGCATTGGCCCGCATGCTGCCGAACGCGGCAAGCCAAACCAAACATGCGGTGGCGACCCAGAGTTTTGGGCCTAATTTGCGGATGTGTTGCCCCATACATTGCCTCCCGACGATAAACCGACCTCAATAGTCGGTGTGCGTGACCGATGCACCGGAGGCTCTTAGAGCAAATCTTGTGCCGCTACTTTTTTGTGAGTCCGAACTTCTCGATCCGGTACCGAATCTGGTCGCGATGCAGTCCCAACAGCGTCGCGGCACGGGTCTGATTGCCCCCCGCGCGCTCCAACGCCTGCACCACCAGACTGCGTTCGACCTCTTCAAGGTTGACGCCCTCGGCCGGCAGCGAGAACGGTGTCCCGTCCTCCGCCCCTGTACCGGCGCCCGCCTCCGGATGTGCCAACGAGGGACCGGCCAACGTGTCAAAGTCCCCCGCCTGCAACGTCCCGTCATCGGCCAGCAGGACCGCACGCTCGATCAGGTTGCGTAACTCGCGGACGTTGCCCGGCCAGCTGTACGCGCTGAGCCGCTTCACCGCATCGGTAGACAGTCCGGGCACCTTGCGCTTGAATTCCCTGGCGAACCCTTCCACAAAGTGCTGCGCGAGCAGCGCGATGTCTCCCCCACGATCTCGCAGAGGAGGAATCTCGATACGGAGCACATTCAGCCGGTAGTAGAGGTCGTCGCGGAACTTGCCCGATCGCACGGCCTCTTCGAGTTGGCGATTGGTCGCGGCCACCACTCGGACATCCACATGGACATCCGCGATCCCGCCGACACGCCGGAACGTTTTTTCCTCAAGAAAGCGGAGCAACTTCGCCTGGAGGGCGGGCGTCATTTCCCCGATCTCGTCGAGGAACACCGTGCCGTCATCGGCCTGTTCGAGCAGTCCGCGCTTCTGCTGGCGGGCGTCGGTGAAGGCCCCGCGCTCGTGGCCAAACAGCTCGGACTCAAGCAGGGTCTCCGGCAGCGCCGAACACGTGATATTCAGGAACGGTCGGGCCGAGCGGTTGCTGGCGTAGTGGATGACCTTGGCGATGAGGTCCTTGCCGGTGCCGCTTTCGCCGGTAATCAGCACCGTGGATCCGGGACTGGTCGCCACTTTGCGGACCAGCGTCTTGATCCGGTGCATCGGCTCGGATTCACCGATGACCGAGGCCGCGCTGAACGGCCGGGCCAGCCCACTTCGCAGCGTGCGAAGTTCCCGACGCAGGCGGGTCGTCTCAAGCGCCCGTTCCACGCGAAGCGCGACATCGTCGAGATCAAACGGTTTGGTGGCGTAGTCAAACGCCCCGCCCTTCATGCTTTCGACCACGGTGTCGATACCCTTGTGCGCGGTGAGCATCAATACCAACGTATCCGGATCGAGGTCGCGCAGACGACGCAGCACTTCCAGGCCATCTCCGTCGGGCAACTTGTAATCGAGGAGCACGAGATCCACGCCGTGATCGGCCTGCTCCATGGCCTGCGCCACACTGCCAGCCTCGAGCACTTCGTGTCCGTCGGCACGGAGACGCTCGGCCAGGGACCAGCGAATCAGCGCTTCATCGTCAACAACTAGGACTCGTCTACCGGCCATTGTGCTGCAGTATAAGCGGCATCAACCAGCGCCACGACCACGCCGATATCGAAGGGTTTGTCCACCACGCGATACACCCCGGCGTCCTTCGCGATGTCTGTCTGCTCGGGTGTGCCATAGGCCGTCATAAGGATGAGCGGCACGTCCGGCCGACGCTCACGCAAATCCCGCAGCAGCGACAGATCGGCCACATCGGGCAGTCGGAGATCGAGCAGGATCACAAACGGCTGGCCGACGAGCTGGTCGGCGACCGCGCGCGCCTGGGCACCATTGGAGGCCTGTCGCACGATCCACCCGGCGTCGGTCAAGGCTTCTGACACAGACCAACGGATGAGGGCCTCGTCGTCGACGACCAGCACACTCCTCCGCGATATTCCCTGCATCATGGGTAGAATTCCCCGTACGGTGGTGCTTTCTGAGCCTAAACTCATGCCGAGCGTCCCCTCTATTCAAGGATTGGGCCAATTCATGACGTCGGACCTCATCGCTGCGCTTCGGCGCTCCAATAAAGATCTCGAGGACCTCAAATACGCACTTGATCAATCCGCCATTGTCGCGATTACCGACGTCCGGGGCGACATCACGTATGTGAATGACACCTTCTGCGCCATCGCCAAGTACCCGCGCGAGGCCCTGATCGGGAAGAACCATCGCATTCTCAACTCCGGACTGCACGGCGTGGACTTTTTCAGGGAGATGTATCGCACCATCGTGCAGGGCCAGGTCTGGCGCGGGGACTTGCGGAATCGGGCGAGTGATGGATCGCTCTATTGGGTCGACACCACGGTCGTGCCGTTTCTCAATGACGACGGCAGGCCGTACCAATACGTGTCCATCCGCTACGACATCACGGAGCGCAAGCGATCGGAGGCGGCGCTTCGCGACCAGGCGTCGCTGGCGCAGTTGGGCAAACTGGCCGCGGTGGTGGCGCACGAAGTGCGGAATCCGCTGGCGGCCATTCGCGGGGCGCTGCAGGTCATTGGCGGGCGCCTCGACGCCGCCAGCCAGGAACGCGCCGTGGTGCTGGATGTGATTGCGCGCGTGGATGGATTGAACGACATCGTGCAGGACCTGCTGCACTTTGCCAAGCCGCGACAGCCCATGCCCACCGCCGTCCCGCTTCGCGCTGTGCTGGAGAGTGTGGTCGCACTGCTGTCCCGAGACGCCACGCTGTCACAGGTGTCGGTCCACATGGACCTCGCCGACATGATGGTCCGTGTCGATATGGATCAAATCCAGCAGGCGTTTCTCAACGTGCTGATCAACGGGGCTCAGGCGATGGATGGCCGTGGACGCATCACCATCTCGGCGACCGAGGAGGACGACCGCTGTGTCATCGCGATCCGGGACGAAGGCCCCGGGATCCCCGTGGAGACGCGCGACCATCTGTTTGAGCCGTTTTTCACGACAAAACATCGCGGCACCGGACTGGGTCTGGCCACGGCCCGCAGAATTCTCGACAGTCATGGCGGCACTTTGACGCTGGACTGCCCGGAGGGCGGCGGCACAATCGCACGGATTTGTGTGCCCATGGCTCGAGCATGATGTTTGCTCTGATCCCGGATGGAGGCCTCCATGGTTGCCATCCGGCGAATCCTTGTTCCCACCGACTTCAGTGAACCGGCCGATGCGGCGTTGCGGTATGGCCGTGCGTTGGCGGAAGAGTTCGGCAGCACGCTGCATCTGATTCATGTCGTGCCCGAGCCCTACGTCTACCCGTGGGGGACCGAGATCTCCACCATGCCGTTGGTCGATCTGCTGACCCAGTCGGAAGCTCAGGCTGGCGAACGGCTCAAGACCCAAATCGACGACACCGGCACGCTCAAGGGACGCATCAAGACGTCCACGGCCATCGGCACGCCGGTCGACAGAATCCTGCAGTGCGTGGCCGACGACGGCATCGACCTGATCGTCATGGGCACCCACGGTCGTGGCGCGGTCGGTCATCTCCTGCTGGGATCGGTCGCGGAACGAATCGTCCGGCGGTCCCCCGTGCCGGTGCTGACCGTCAAGGGGCACGCGCCCGGGTTCGCGGGCTAGCGTAGACTTGTGCCCATGAGTGACTCCCTGACCATTGGGCACCTAATCCGATTGGCGACCGCCACCCATGTGCGGGCCTCGCGGTTGTCGCAGCCGTCGGCGTGGTTTGTCTGGTGGCACGAGCGCAAGTTTGTGAATGCGATAGACCACTTTGCCGGAGTTCTGCAGAGTCTGCCGCAGACAGAGGCCGAGAAGGCGTCGCCCGATCACATTCGCGACATTGGCACTCAGGTGGACGCCATCGTGAATGACGTCGAAGTGTTCATCGCCCGTCACGGCAACTCGAGCCTCAAACGTGTCGAACACGATCGTCACCTTGTGAACCGTATTTATGAACTGCGCGCGTCCTACGAAAAACTGGCGCGGCGAGTGACGGCCCAGCCCGGCATGACGGACCTGCGATGGAAGGTCAAACTCGACACTGCCCATCGGACCGACACGTGACCGGCCCCATTGTCTGCGGCATCGACTTCTCCGAGCACTCGCGGCGCGCGTTGGTGTGGGCGAGGTTTTTTGCGACGCGCCTGAATCTGCCGCTCATCGTGGTCCATGCGGTGGAACCAGTGCTCGCCGAAGCGTCCAAGGCCACCTACGGTCCCGGCGCGCTTGCGGCGACGCTTGAACCTGAGTTGCGGGAGTTCATCGGACCTGACGCCTCGACCCTGCACGTCGGCGTGGGTGAGTCGGCCAGTGTGTTGAAGGGCGCGGCCATGGCGCACGCGGCGTCCCTACTGGTGGTCGGGACCCAGGGACTCGGCCGAGCGGCACGGGTCTGGTTCGGGTCCACGACCCTGCGCCTGTTGCGCGAGACCACAACCCCGATTCTGGCCATCCCCCCGAAATCTGCGGATGCGCCGGCCCTGTCGGGTTTTGTGGTGGGCACCGACTTTAGCGAGGCCTCAGACGCGGCGGTGCACGCGGCGGTGGCCCTGGGGGCGCAGTTGCAGGTGCCGGTGACGTGCCTGCACGCGGTGCGGACGGTCGCGGCACACACCCGATGGAACGAGATCATTCACGAGACCGTTGATCGCGCGATCCACGCGGCCAGACAACGTCTGGCGAATACGGCCGCCGCGATCGCGGCGGCCGGAACCCTCACCACGGACGTGCGAACCGGCGACGCCGCAGACACCCTGATTGACGCCGCAGAAGGCACAGACCTCGTGCTGGTGGTGGGACTCGGGGGGGCACACAATGGTCAACACCCCGGCACCACCGCCTACCGCGTCTTGTCGGGCGCCGATGCGCCCGTGCTGGCCGTGCCGCTGCGCCGCGCCTGAAGGGCGCGTTCACCCAGCCACCAGGCGGGACGCCGGACACGACGCAAGCCAAAGCGGGTCACCGTGTGCGCTTCCAGATGCGCCATGGCCTCATCCAGGTCGTCGGTCACTTTCAGGAGATCCAGATCGCGCGGTGAGATCGCGCCTTCACGCAACATCTGCCGGAGCAGCGCCAGGTAGGGTTCCCAATACTTCGTGCCAATCAGCACCACCGGGAAGTTCGCAATTTTTGTGGTCTGAATGAGCGTCAACGCTTCGTTGAGCTCGTCGAGTGTGCCCAGTCCTCCCGGACACACGACAAAACCATACGAATATTTGAAGAGCAGGACCTTGCGCACAAAGAAGTAGTGACAGGTCACCCACTTGTCCAGGTAGGGGTTGGGCGCCTGCTCAAACGGCAGCTTGATGTTGACGCCGACCGAGAGTCCTCCGGCATCGTGCGCACCGCGGTTGGCGGCTTCCATCAGGCCAGGGCCGCCGCCGGTCATGACGGCAAATCCCATCCCGCTGACCCGCCGCCCCACCTCGCGCGCGAGCGTGTAGTACTGATGGCCTTCATGAAACCGCGCCGACCCAAACACCGCGATACACGGCCCAATGAAGTGCAGGCGGCGGAAGCCGACCAGAAAGTCACGCGCCGCGCGCCCCAGCAACTGGAGTTCGCGCCATCGGGAATTGGGCCCCTCGAGCAGCAGGCGATCAGACTTCGACGGGTCGGGATCGGTCACGGGTACAGCCACTGACTCGTCCACCCTTCCTCGACGCGGTCAAAGACCTGCCGATCGTGCAAGCGGCCAATCCCGGCCTTCCAGAATTCGATATGCTGCGGCACCAACCGGAAGCCCGACCAGAACGGCGGTCGCGGCACCGATCGTCCCAGATGACGCGCGGCGATGGCCGCTGCCCGCGCGAGCAACACGGCCTGACTCGACAACGGTTCACTCTGGCGTGAGGCCCACGCGCCGATCTGACTCTCGCGCGGCCGGGTCGCAAAATACCGATCGGCCTCGTCGTCGTCGACCGGGTGCACATCGCCCTCGATGCGCACCTGTTGGTCGAGCGGGCCCCAGTAGACACACATCGACGCGTGCGGCGTGTGGGCCAGTTCACGGCCTTTGCGGGATCGCAGATTGGTGAAGAAGGTGAAGCCGCGCTGGTCGACGTATTGAATCAGGACCATGCGACCTGCCGGACGGCCGGTCTCACTGACCGAGGAAAGACAGGCGGCCTTCGGGTCAAATCCACCCCGAGCGACCGCCTCGTCCAACCACGCTTGATACTGTGCGATGGGATCAATCACACAGTGACGTATATCACTTCCGCTTCACACCCAGCTCGGCAAGTGTGCTGGCGAGCAGTTCACCCGCCGCCGACGTCGCGCCCGACTTGTCAATTTTCAGGATCTTGCCGTCCGTGCCGATGAAGAACATCCAACGACGCGCCATGCCGGCCGGAGACAACACGCCGTACGCCGTGGCGACGTCTTTTTCCGGATTGGCCAGGATGGGAAAGTCGGCTTCGTGTTCCTTCGCAAACCGCGTATTGGTCTCGGCGTCGTCGACGCTCACCATGAAATACGCGACATCAAACTGCCGAATCGTCTCGCCGCTCGCCCGGAGCGACTTGCATTCGGCCGTTCAACCACCGGTGAACGCCTTCGGAAACCACGCAAGGACAACGGCGCGTCCCTTGTAGTCCGAAAGCCGGTGGGTCTTGCCATCCGACCCTTTGAGCGCGAAGTTGGGCGCCATATCGCCCACCTTCAACTCAACGGCCGGAGTCTGTGTGAGCACAGCCGCAGTGATTCCCACAGCGAGAACCGATGCGAGCAGGCCCAACGTGGTCAGTGTTTTCATCAGGCGAGACTCCTTTCGGCGTATCTTACCCCGCATGGCGAACTTCTACAGCCGCGTTTCCGACGCTGCCGGACGTTTCCCGACCCAACACGCCGTCGAACTCCAGACGCCGGATGCGTTGCTGCCCACCACGTATCAGCAACTGACACAGGAAGCGGCGGAATTTGCCTCCTGGTTAAACGCCCGGGGTGTGGCCGCCGACGACCGCATCGCGATCCTCGGGGACAATACCGCCCGGTGGATCTCGGTCTACCTGGGGATCCTCCGGCTCGGGGCGATCGCGGTCCCGCTCGACACCGCCTACAAGTCCGGCCAGATTCGGACCGTCCTGGACAACTCGGGAGCCCGGCTCATCTTCACCACGCCGCGATATGCCGAGGCAGTGCAGGCGGCCTGCGCTGATCTGTCGCCACCACCGGAGGTCCGGCTGCTTGACGACCCGCGAGGCGAGGCGGCGTCTGCCCCACCCGTCGTGGATCGGACCACCCACGACGCCGCGGTGATTTTGTATACGTCGGGCACCACCTCCGATCCCAAGGGCGTCGTCCTGACCCACGGCAATCTGGAGGCGGAGCGACAGGCCGCGTACTCGGTGGTCACCCTGACCGACACCGACGCGGTCCTGGGGGTGCTCCCGCTGTATCACTCGCTGGCGCAGATGGCCAACCTGTTGTTGCCGCTGGCCGGCGGCGCGAGGGTGGTGTTTCTCCAGAGTGTGAGCTCCACCGCCCTGCTCGAAGCCCTGCAGCAACGCCGCATCACGATCTTCGCGTGCGTGCCGCAGTTCTTCTATCTGATTCATGAGCGTGTGATGGGCGAGGTCGCCAAAGCCCCCCCCTTGCGGCGCACACTGTTCCGCATCCTGCTGCGCACCAACGGCTGGCTGCGCGAACACCTGGGGTGGAATCCTGGACGACGATGGTTCGGCAAGGTGCATGCGGTGCTGGGGACACACATGCGCTTTCTCGTGACGGGCGGCTCGCGGTTTGATCCGACGATTGGGCGCGACCTGTACGACATGGGCTTTGCGCTGCTCAACGCCTACGGCCTGACCGAGACCTCCGGAGGCGCCACCATCATGCGCCCCGCCGATCGGTACTCCACCTCGGTGGGACAGGCGCTCAAGGAAGTGGAGATTCGCATCGCCCCACGGGAACGGGCCGTCGACGCGGAACAGGCAGACCACGCAGGCGAAGACGACCAGGTCGATGGCGAGGTCCTCATCCGTGGCCCGATCGTGATGCGCGAATATTATCGGCGCCCCGACGCCACGGCCGAGGCGCCGATAATATTCGCGCATCACGATCGGGCCACGGA
>CAYZLT010000029.1:15636-19665 GCA_964479175.1 uncultured Solibacteraceae bacterium
GCGACCTCGGCCGGCTGGACGGCCAGGGCCGGCTCTACATCACCGGCCGCAAGAAGGAGATGATTGTTCTTGCCTCAGGCAAGAACCTCTATCCCGAAGAAATTGAAGCGCACTATCGCGAGGCGCCGGTCATCAAGGAATTGTGTGTCCTGGGACTGAGTCGCCCGGGTGAACCCATCGGCGAACGGCTGCACGCGGTCATTGTGCCTGATGACCAGGTGCTGAAGGAGCGCGGAGTCGTCAACGTGCGGCAGTTCGTCCGGTTTGAACTGGAGAGCCGTTCGGTGCATCTGCCGGCACACAAGCGCATCCTGACGTACGACATCTGGATGGAGCCCCTGCCGCGTACGACCACGGGCAAAGTGCGGCGACACGTGATCGAAAAACGCCTGCGGGAGCAGACCGTCGTGGCGTCGGAGGGCGAACAGGCGCGCCTCAGCGATGACGAAGCGGCGTGGCTCACGACGCCCGCGCACGCGGAGGCGATGAACCTTGTCGCCATCCGACTCAAGCGGGAGGCCGTGCGTCCGGACGCCAACCTCGACCTGGACCTGGCGCTCGACTCCATGGAGCGCGTCGAACTGCTTACCCTGTTGGAGCGGCAACATGGCCGTCGCGTGCCGCCGGAGACGCGCGCGACGATCTTTTCCGTGCGGCATATGGTCGATGCCGTGTTGGCGGCGAAGCCCGCCGAAGCTGTCGGCGCAGCCGACGTTTCAGCGAAGGCGGGCGCAGACGCTGAGTCACCGACGCTCCATTGGGACAGCATCCTCCACGAACCAATCGACCCCGAGCTGACCGCTCAACTGCAGCGTCTGCCGGTCCTGCGTGCCCTCCTGTTTTTTGTGATTGTCCGGACCATTGCGGGCGTGCTGTCTCTGCTGACGCGTGGGAAAGTGATGGATACACAGCATCTTCCGGCGCAGGGGCCGTTCATCCTGAGTCCGAATCATCAGTCCTATATCGATGGATTCCTGTTGTTGAGCGCCCTGCCCTTCCGCACTCTTCGGGAGATCTTCGCGGTCGGCGCCGCCGAGTATTACCAGACGCCGTTCATGCGGTGGTTCGCGCGCATGACCAACGTCATCCCCGTGGACCCCGACGCCCACCTCGAACGCGCCTTGAAGGCCGGAGCGGCCGGGTTGCGGATGGGCAAGGTGCTCATGCTGTTTCCCGAAGGGGAACGATCGATCGACGGTGAGCTGAAGACGTTCAAGAAGGGCGCCGCCATCCTGTCGGGACATTGTCAGGCACCAATCGTGCCGGTGGCGATCGACGGCCTGTACGAATTGTGGCCCCGAAGCCGCCCGTTCAACTGGCGTGGGTTGTGGCCGTGGCGGGCCGCGCCGGTCGTGATGCAGTTTGGTCCCTCGATTACGGTCACGCCGGGGAAGTATGCTGAGGGAACGCAGGCGGTGCGCGACGAGATAGCGCGCATGCTGAATGCCCTGCGACGGAGGTCCTGATCATGAGCGACACCCCGACCGGCGGAAGCATGTTTGATTTCGTCAACCAGTACTTCGACCATGCGGCCCGCTGGAGTGACCATGCCCCTGGCCTGCTGGAGCAAATCAAGGCCTGCAACAGCATCTACCGCTTCAGCTTTCCGTTCCGGAACCCTGACGGCACCATTTCGGTGATCAACGCCTGGCGGGTCGAACACAGTCACCACAAACTTCCGACCAAGGGCGGCATCAGGTATTCGAATCACGTCGACCAGGAGGAAGTGAAGGCGCTGGCGGCCCTCATGACGTACAAGTGCGCCATTGTCGACGTGCCGTACGGCGGTGCCAAAGGTGCCGTGCAGATCGACCCGAAGCAGTACACGACCGAGCAACTCGAACGCATCACCCGCCGGTACACCCATGAACTGGTGAAGAAAAATTTCATCGGCCCCGGCATCGACGTCCCGGCGCCCGACTACGGCACCGGCGAACGCGAGATGGCGTGGATCGTGGACACCTACATGGCGCTGCACCCGGGATCACTTGACGGCATGGGCTGTGTGACCGGCAAACCCGTCACCCAGGGAGGCGTGCGTGGTCGTCGTGAGGCCACCGGGCGCGGATTGTTTTTTGCGGTCCGCGAAGCCGTCAGTTTCGCCGACGACATGAAAGCGTTGGGATTGACGACCGGGATGGCCGGCAAACGTGTGGTCGTGCAGGGACTGGGCAACGTCGGGTTTCACGCCGCGAAGTTCTGCCGCGAAGGCGGCGCCACGATCATTGCGCTTGCTGAATATGAGGGCGCCATTGCCAATCCGGCCGGGCTTGATCCGGAGGCCGTGGTTGCTCATCGCAAAGAGACGGGGTCGATTCTCGGATTCCCCGGCGCGGCCGACATCAAAGTCAGCGCCGACGCACTGGAACTGGACTGCGACATTCTGATTCCTGCCGCACTCGAAAACGTGCTGACGGCCGACAACGCCCCCCGCATCAAGGCAAAAATCATTGCCGAGGGTGCCAACGGTCCGACCACGCCGGAAGCGGAAGCCGTCTTCCGCGAGAAGGGCATCATGGTCATCCCCGACCTCTACGCCAACGCGGGTGGCGTCACGGTGTCGTACTTCGAGTGGCTGAAGAACCTCTCGCACGTGCGTTTTGGCCGGATGAACAAGCGGTTGGAAGAGCGCGACGAAGCGCACTTTGTGCAGGCCCTCGAATCGTTGACGGGCAAAACCCTCTCTGACGAACAGAAGCGCACGCTGGTCCATGGCGCCTCCGAAGAGGACATCGTCAACTCCGGCCTCGAGGAGACGATGATCGTGGCGTATCACGCGATTCGCGACACATTGAAGCGGAAGCCCGAGCTGGGTGATTTGCGTGCGGCGGCATTTTTGACGGCGATCGACAAGATTGCCGTGGCGTACAAGGAACTCGGAGTGTTTCCATGAGCCGAGTGTGGGCGACGCGGGCCGCAGGATGCGGTCTGGCAGGGCTCGGCAGTCTTCTGGTGGCGACGGTGGCGGCAGCGCAAGGGCCGCCACCGGGAAACCCCGCTGCTTTGCCGCCAACCGAATTGGGCATCAAGGGACGCCTGTCGATCATGGCGTCGGGCGGACTGGACCTCGATGTATTCGGCGAGGTCGTCACGTTTGGCCTCAGCTGCAACAACGACATCACGGAAGGGCCGACCGCCTGCAACCAGCAGCAGCGGATTCGCCAGGTGGACCGCGTCCTCCACTATCCCGATGTCTACGTCTCGGTACCCAAACGCCTCAATGCCAGCGTCGGATTCGGGATTTTCCAGAAGGACGAATTGATCGTGCAGGTCAGCCGCTCGCGCAGTGCGGCGGAGCCGAGTATCGACGTCGGCAACTTCATTTCCCCCGAAGGGAATCGACCGCTGTTTGGCACCTTCACCACGTATGAGGACTCGTCCATCGAGGGGGGCCTGCGGCACTACTTGAAACCAGCGGGCCGAACCAAGTCGTACGTGAACCTGACCTACGGGCGTCGCGTGGTCGAAGCCATCACAGCCGACCTCGTCGCGGCCGGCAACGACGGCAACGTCGGCACCGTCCGTTTCTACGACAAGGCGACACTCTCGACGGCGGCCGTCGTGTTCGGCATCACGGTCGAACGGGGCCATCTCGGCGGATATCTGGAAGCCGGATTTCGCTGGACCGCCAAACTCCTCCGACAGGATGACGACCTCCGCCCGCTGGCCCTGGAGGCAATCAACAACACGGGGCCGCGGATCTTCATGCCTGCCAACATCGGGCTGCTGGTCAGATTTTAGGAGTCCAGGGGTCCTGCGGACGCCGCCGATCTTCGACGTACTTCCGGGCTTCGATCTGCGCGTGACGCCGGCGGCGCGTGAGCTCGGCGTAGAGATCCTTCTGCATCAGCCGCAGACGCGCCGGGGCGGGTTTTCGCGCGAACAATGCCGCCGTTTCGGGCCGATCCCCAATCAACACCAACTGTCGTGCGGCCGTTCCATGAAATCGCTGCATCACGTCCTCCATGTGCCAAGGCTAAAAGGGGGGCGTGACAGGATGGGACACTCAGGGGGTCCAGGGGTCCAGGG
>CAYZLT010000030.1:0-12135 GCA_964479175.1 uncultured Solibacteraceae bacterium
GTCTTTTACGCCCGAAGAGTGACCGTCCGCAGGCTGCGATTCACGATCATGCCGACCTTGGCGTCGTACGTCACATAGCCGAGCTTGCGGAACTTGTTCATGAAGTAGTTGATGCGGGAACGGGTGGTGCCCACCATCTGTGCCAGGTGTTCCTGACTGATTCCGCGGACGACGGGTTCGGAAATACTCTCCGGGCCGAAGTGAGACAGCAGCAACAACGTCCGGGCCAGGCGTTTCTCGCTCGAGTTGAACAACTGGTCGGCCAGGTCCGCCTCGTAGCGGGTGATCCGGGTCAGCAGATGGTTGATGAACACCGCTGCCAGAGACGGGGTCTCCAGGAGCAGCCGCGCCATGGTGGACTTCTCCACACGAAGAAGGGTGCAGTCGCCGGTGGCCGTGGCCGTGGCCATCCGTGTGGGTTGGTGCACCAGGCATCCTTCGCCGAAGAACTCCCCAGGCTCCAGCGTGGCGACGATGGCCTCCTTGCCCCGGTGGGAGACAAGAGCCAGTCGAACCCTCCCGCGAAGCACAAAGAACAGTGAATCGGCATCCTGCCCCTGGGAAAAGATCACGTCGCGCGCTCGGTACTGCGGCGTCGTCCGGCCTTTCACGGGTCCGGGCAGCAGGGTCTCCCAGTCGAGTGGCTGGTCCGCCTTGTGAAAGGGCGCGAGCACGGCCTGACGCCGTGCCGCGACTGGCAGGCGCCTCTCGCGAACGGCTGTTGCGCTCACCATCTCTAGACTGTCCCCATCTGGACATCGAGTCCAGCCAACACCCTGCCCACGTTGGACATGTCCCCCACGAGACGCTGCAGCGGCGCAGGCACGTGTTTGATGAGGGTGGGCACGGCCACGATCTGGGCCTTGCGGGCGAGGTCGGCGTGTTGGTGAATGTCGATGACTTCCAGGCGATACCGCCCCGCGAGGTGCTGCTCACACACACGGGTGAGATTGGCGACAGCCAATGCCGATTTCGGCGTCGAGCTGTTGACGAACAGCCGCAAGACGTAGAGGGGAAGGTGCTTCATGATTTGTGTCTCTGTGGCTAGCCCAAAGGCTGGATCGCCAAACCCACCAGCACCCGATCGGTGTTCGACAGGTCCCCGATGACCTTGCGGACATCGTGCGGAAGTTTGATCTCGAGAGTCGGGACGGCGACGATCTGGTTGCCCCGTGCCAGATGGGGGTTCTCCAGCAGGTCGATCACCTCGATGTGGTACCGGTTCTTCAGGTGTTGTTCACACAGCAGCCTCAGATTGGCAATGGCGCGAGCGGATTTGGGGGTCTCGCCGGCGACAAAGAGGCGCAGCGCATAGACGTCGGCCTTCTGCTTCTTCTTCGGTTTGGGTGTGGCCATTCAACGCTTCCTCCGGGCCAGCGCGCGCCCAACCTTCTTGTACGCCGACGCGTCCGCCTCGCGGCTGCGCACCATCTGCCCCCGCCCCTCCGACAGCTCGGCATCGAGGAGTTTCGACTGGGAGATGCTCTGCTGAATCACTTCTTCTTCCACTTCAAACTCGGCCCTGAGCAACGTCATGCGGGCCTCGAACATTTCACGTTTGCGATCCAGTTCGCGTTTGCAGCCGTCGAGGTGCTGCCGGCGCGAGGTGCCTGCGGCCCTTTCGCGGGCCTCCTGCGACATACGCGCGGAGCCGGTGAGTACGCCGTCGGGACCCAAATACACGTCCAGCATCCGAAGGCCGTCGTCGGTGAGCACAAATTCCCGAATCTGGTTGGAGTGCTCCATGCCTCGTGACTTCAGCACGTACAACGCACGGTTGCGTTCGCCTCCGACCTCAATAGCCTTGAGCAGCAACCACGTGTCCATCAGCGACGAGACGTCCACCTCGCTGGCTTCAAGATCACTCCCGGCCGCCGTGAGACTCGAGAAGACCGCGGTAATCTCCTGGGTCTTCAGGAAGTCAATCAGTCGCGTGAGCATCGACCGCACTTCGTGCAGGGTGCTGGCCATGAGCAGGTTCGTGATCGGGTCTACCACGACGATGTTGGGATGAAAAATGGAGATCTGTTTGTGTGTGACCAGCAGGATTTCTTCGATCCCGCCGTAGGTGGGACGTGCGGCATGAAATTGCAGCAGTCCCCTGTGCACCCACGGCTCAAGGTCGATGCCGATCGACCGCATGTTGCGGATCACCTGCTTGGGCGACTCCTCAAACGTGAAGTACAGACACTTTTCGCCCCGCCGGCAGGCCGCATCCACGACGTGTGCGGCCACACTGGTCTTGCCGGTCCCGGCGGTGCCCGACAACATGATGCTGCTGCCCCGAAAAAACCCCTTGCCGCCCATCATGCCGTCCAGGCGGTCGATGCCGGTCGAGATACGTCCGGCCGGCGCGGGATGGTCGAGGCCGAGTGAGGAGATCGGCAGCACGGAAATGCCGTGTTCATCGATCAGGAACGGATATTCGTTTGTGCCGTGTGTGGATCCCCGGTACTTGACGATGCGCAGGCGTCTGGTCGAAATCTCCTCGCGCACGCGATTGTCGAGGACGATGACGCAGTCCGAGACGAACTCCTCGATGCCATTGCGTGTCAGCTTCTCCGGACGATCGCGCTCGGCCGTGATGACGGTCGTCAGGCCGCGGCTTTTGAGCCAGCCAAACAGTCGCCGGATTTCTGCGCGCAGGATGGCGGGGTTCGGCAATTGGCCAAACAGGGCCTCGATCGTGTCGAGGACGACACGTTTGGCCCCGACCTGTTGCACCGCGTCCGCAATGCGAATGAACAGCCCGTCGAGGTCGTATTCGCCGGTTTCGGCAATCTCGCTTCGGGAAATATAGACATGGTCCATGAACAACTTCTTGTCCGCGACCATCCGGGCGAGGTCAAAACCCAGCGATGCAGCGTTTTTGGTGAGGTCGGGGATCGTTTCTTCAAACGAGATGAACACACCAGGTTCGCCGTATTGGGTGGCACCCCGCACCAGGAATTCCAGCCCGAACATCGTTTTGCCCGAACCCGCACCGCCGCTGAGCAGCGTGGGACGTCCGGTGGGGAGGCCTCCTCCAGTGATTTCGTCGAGGCCCTGGATGCCGGTCAGCGACTTGAGCAAGGCCTTGGGCCGGGCCGGCCGTGTCTTCTTTTTTGGTGTGGGTGTCATTTGGTGGGATGGAGTCTGCTGCGTGTTTGCAAGGCCCGCAGTTCACGCCTCTGGCTGGCCACTCTGGCGTCAACGGCGTTTTACAGCACCCTCAGGCTTGAGGCGTTGGCCATGTCGTGCGCGATCTGCAGGGACAAACGGTCGCGTTCAGTGTGAAGTTTCACGGATGCGACGTGAAGGATACACGTTTGTGGCCAATAGAAACTGTGCTCAATTGCACAGGCGACAGGTCCCACATGCGATTAGTGGCATGGACCGGCACGGGCTCGAGACGCCGGGTGGCCTCGATTCGTTTCGGATCCACACGCCAGATGTCAGTCGGTGCCGCGGTGATCCACACCGACCCGGCCGCGACCGTCACCGCGCCACCGCCGGGACCTGAGAACACGTGCGACACGTGACTGGTGACGGGATCGATGCGGATCAAGGGCGTCCCGGGCGCACTCACCCACACGCCATGTTCTCCCGCCGCAATCGCGCCGCCGGCGGTCGGCACGTTCAGCGTGATCGTGGATGTCACCTTGGTCGTCTTGGGGTCAATGCGAGAGACCGTCCCGTCGGCCGTGTTCAACGTCCACACCGCGCCTTCGCCGGTCGCGAGGACCAACGGCCCCTTCCCAACCTTGGCGCTGTCGCCGACCACGTTCGTGTGGGCATTGATCCGCGTCACGGTGGCCTGCGTGGTACCGGCCACCCAGACCGCGCCTTCGGCGAAGGCGATGGCCTGCGCGCCACCGGGCACGGGAATCTCGGCGACCGCCCGATTGGTGTCGGGGTCCAGTCGAAGGATCGTGCCGGCACCGCCGGCAATCATCCAGACGCTGCCCACACCAGACACCATCGGCCCGACACCACGAATGGTCGCGGTGAGCAGCGCGGGCGGCTTCGCGGCATCCAGATCAAGACGCGCGAGCGCCGGTCCCGCGCAGTCGGCCACCCAGACACTCGTGAACGCCGCCAGCGGATCGGCACAGACCTGCTTCCCAATGGTGGCCGTCGCTCCGGGTGTATTGGTCTTGGCGTCGAGTCGTGTCAGAGTCCCTGCGCTGCGATCGACGACCCAGACGGCATCGTCGCTCCCGGCCAGACCGCGTTCCCCACCCAGCGCCACTGCGGCGTCGGGTGTCAGGTTCGTCAATAACAACTTGAGCGTCGGTGGCCCGGACGGTGTCGGAGCCTGCGCCAGAAGCCCGATCGAGCCGACGAGGGCGAGGAGAACCAGGTTGCAGACTGTCTTCATCCGGGCATAATACTGGCACTCCCCTGTGGGTTCACACGTTATGACCATCCGTTCGTCCGTTCTCGTCGGTGGCCTGCTGATTAGTCTCTTGGGAGGCACGATTGCCGCCAGACAGACGCCGGCGGTCGCAAAAACAGATACCGACTCCCCACAATCGCTCGAGTTTTTCGAAGCGAAGGTCCGCCCGCTGCTGGTGCGTCACTGCTACGAATGCCACACCGACCAGGCGGAAGGGGATCTGCGACTGGACTCGCGTGGGGCCATGCTGCGCGGCGGCGAAGGTGGCCCGGTCATCGTGCCGGGGGATCCCGACAAGAGCCTGTTGATTCAGGCGGTGAAACATACGCCGGGCATCGCGCGCATGCCACGCGGTGAATCGATGCTGCGGCCGGACGAGATTGAGGTGCTGGTCGAATGGGTGCGCACGGGTGCGACCTGGCCCGCCAGCGCGACGCCGGCGCCCACGCCGGTCGCCGCACACGTGATGGTCGTCACTGATACCCATCGCGCCTTCTGGTCGGTGCGACCGCTGGCCACACCGGCGGTGCCCACGGTGGCCAACACCGCGTGGGCCCGGACCGACATCGACCGCTTCATCCTCGCGCGGCTGGAGAAAGACGGGCTCACACCGGCCGCACCGGCCGACAAGCTGACAATGCTGCGGCGCGTCACACTCGACCTGACCGGACTTCCGCCGACGCCCGACGAAGTGGATGCGTTCCTGAAGGATGCCTCTCCCACCGCGTGGGACGCCGTCATCGATCGCCTGCTCGCCTCTCCCAGGTACGGCGAAACGTGGGGGCGCCTGTGGCTCGACGTCGCACGGTACGGCGAAGACGACTACCGCAGTCTCGATCCGGAAGGCCGCGGGTTCAACCCGTATCCGCACGCGTATCTGTATCGCGACTGGGTCATCAAGGCGTTTAACGACGACCTGCCGTACGACCAGTTCGTGCTCGCGCAGTTGGCGGGCGATCTGCTCGATCAATCACAGCGCCTGCGTCATCTGCCGGCGGTCGGGTTCCTCGGCCTCGGCCCCTGGTATTACGACAACGGCGCGGTGGAAATCACGCGCGCGGATGAACGGCACGATCGCGTCGATGCCGTCAGTCGAGGATTCCTCGGGCTGACCGTCGGCTGCGCACGCTGCCACGATCACAAATACGACCCGATTCCGACCACCGACTACTACGCGATGGCCGGCGTGTTTCTCAACACCGAGTACCACGAATACCCGCAGGCACCACAAGCCGTCGTCGAGACCTTCAAGGCGCAGGAGAAGGCCCTTGAGAAAAAGCAGCAACTGCTCAGTCAATACATGCAGAACGAATCGCTGCAGTTGGCCGAGACCCTCGCGTTCCAGACCGAGAAATACATGCTGGCCGCATGGCGCGTGACCGGTGAGCCGAAACATGAGAAGCCCCGTGTGGTCGAAGAGGGAAAACTCGACTACGAACTGTTCGACCGCTGGCTCCGTTTCCTGACCAAGCCCGACACGTATTACCCGTACCTCAAGGCCTGGCAGGAGATGGTCAAGGCGGGCGGCACCGAGGCGGACGCCAAACGCCTCGCGAAGGAGTTCCAGACGCTGCTGGTTGACGTGTTGCTGGAGCGGCGCGCGGTCAAGGACGAAAACGACATCATCGCGGCCAAGGCGCTCCCCGGCACGAAGAAGAAAGACCCGTCCAACAAACCCAATGAGTTCATCACCAACGACGACTTCTGCCCGGGCTGTGGCCTGGAGCTGAAGACGATGGCCATTGATCGGACCAACGTGTGGACCGATGTGTTTTCACGCGATCTCGATCCGACCGTGTCGGAGCCGCGCTTGATGAAGCCCGGCCTGCTCGCCTTCAGAGGCTGGGGACTCGAACGCCAGTTGGGCCCCGATCGACGCGCGCTGATTCAGGGCCTGCGTGACGACATCTCCGCGATGCAGAAGGCACTGCCCGAACAATTTCCCTACGTGCATGGCGTCCGCGACCTGGAGACACTGCGGAACCTTCCCGTCGCATTGCGCGGCAGCGCGTACCGCAACGGACCAGAGGTCACGCGAGGATTCCTGACCGTCCTGGCATCGTCGGAACGGCAGGCCTTCTCCAAGGGCAGCGGTCGACTCGAGATGGCCGAGGCCATTCTTGCCCAGCCCATCACCACCCGCGTCATCGTCAACCGCATCTGGAAGGGCCATTTCGGTACCGGGCTGGTGGACACGCCGAGCAACTTTGGCTGGAACGGCGAGACACCGAGCCATCCGGAACTTCTGGAACATCTTGCCCAGCAGTTCCTCGCGAAGGGACAGTCGATCAAGGCACTGCATCGCGAGATTCTTCGCAGCGCCGTGTATCAACTGAGTACCGACAGCAGCCCGGCCAACGTCGACAAGGATGCCGGGAACCGGCTCTACTGGCGCGCGAACCGAACGCGTCTGAGCGCCGAACAACTGCGTGACTCGGTGCTGTTTGTCGCAGGCTCGTTGGAGGAGAAACTGGGCGGCCCGTCCGCGCCACTCACGCCGCTGTACCCGCGTCGCACCATTTACGGCGCGATCAGCCGGTACAAAATGGACGAGTTCCTTCAGCTTTTCGACTTCCCGAGCGCGAGCCAGTCGGCCGAAAAGCGATTCACGACCAACGTGCCGCTGCAGCGGCTGTTTCTGATGAACAGCGACTTCATGCAGCAGCAGGCCGAACGCCTCGGCGCATTGGTGGCGGCCCTGCCGACCGACGAAGCCAGGGTCACGGATCTCTATCGTCGCCTCTACGGCCGCGCACCATCGGCCGAAGAACTCGCGGCCGGCATTGACTTCCTCATCACCGAGCCGATGCGCCAGTACGAGGAACGGAAGGCGGAGGCCAACACACCTCCGGCACCGCCGACGGCCGGCATGAAGGATGCCGCGGCATCAGGCGCGCCGGCCACGCCGCCTGTGCCCAAACCGGACGGCATGATGGCAGGCGTGAAGCCGGGCGCCGGGGATCCGGCCGAGCTCAAGAACAAAAAGCCCGTCACCGCATTAGGCCGCTACATCAAACTTCTGATGAGCGCGAACGAGTTCCTGTTCATCAACTGAGGTTGTCCGTGTCACACAAAGGTCCTCGTCCCGTCACTCGTCGCCAGGCGCTGTGCCAGATTGGCAACGGCTTTGGCATGCTCGCATTCGCGAGTCTGGTTGGTGAATCACTCGCGACGGCTGGCGTGCTGGATGGCTCGCAGTCGGTGGCCGGTCCACGCGCGCTCCATCATGCGGCCAAAGCCAAACGAGTCATCTTCCTGTTCATGAATGGCGGCTTGTCGCAGGTCGACAGCTTCGATCCGAAGCCGATGCTCGACAAGTATCACGGGCAGCCGTTGCCCGGTGGCTCGGTCGCCACCGAGCGCAAGACGGGCACGTTGCTGCGGTCGCCTTTCTCGTTCAAGAAATACGGGCAGAGCGGTGCCGACGTCAGTGAACTGTTTCCACATGTCGGCGCATGCGCGGACGACATCTGTTTTGTGCGGTCGGTCTACACCGACATTCCGAATCACGAACCGTCGCTGCTGATGATGAACACCGGCCATACCCAGGCCGGCCGGCCGTCATTGGGATCGTGGCTGACGTACGGACTCGGTTCCGAGAACAAGAACCTGCCCGGGTACGTCGTCTTGTGCCCGGACTTGCCGACGACGGTGGGACCGCCGCTGTGGAACAGTTCGTTCCTTCCGGCGGTGCATCAGGGGACATTCATCTCTGACAAGACCGAACGTCCGGACCAGCTGATCGGCAAGGACTTCGACCCGAAGAACCTCGTGTCGTATCTGCACAACAAGGAGTTCACGCTGCCGGAGCAGCGTCGCGAACTTGACCTGCTCGCCAAGCTGGACAAAATGCGTCCTGGTGGCGACGTCAAGGACCCGCAGCTGGAGGCGGCGATTTCGTCGATGGAAGTCGCCTACCGCATGCAGACCGAGGCGCCGGACGTCTTCGACATCCGGAAGGAGAGCGAGGCCACACTCAAGCTCTACGGCCCGGGCAGCACGGCGCGAGGATGCCTGATGGCGGTGCGCCTGGTGGAGCGCGGCGTGCGGATGGTGCAGATCTATTACGCCAAGGGCGATCCGTGGGATCACCACGCCGACATTCAGGCGCACCGCACCACGGCGAAGGATTCCGACCAGCCGTTTGCGGCGGTCATCAAGGACCTCAAATCACGCGGGCTGCTCGACGACACGCTGGTGGTCTGTGGATCCGAGTTTGGACGCACACCGGTGGTCGAAGTGGGTGGCGGGGCCGGCCAGACGCAGAACGGCCGCGATCACAATCCGTTCGGCTTCACGATGTGGCTCGCGGGCGGCGGCATCAAGGGTGGCACGACCTACGGCGCCACGGACGACTTCGGGTTCAAGGCGATCGAAAAGCCCGTGCACGTCCACGACCTGCACGCCACCATCCTGCACCTGATGGGGATCGACCACACCAAGTTGACGTATCGCTTCAGCGGCCGCGACTTCCGATTGACAGACGTCGCGGGCAACGTGATTCACGACATCATCGCGTAGCGGCCGGCTGGCACGTCTGCAGTCCTGCCGCGTCGGTGGCACACACGCGGGTGATCGATGCGGCGGTGGGAACGTCAGCCGACCAGAGGTATTCGCCGTACCAGCGCATCGCGACGGTCTGGATACCGGCGGCCGTCTTGAACTCGACCTCGACGCTTTTGAATTCACTGCCGAGTATGGGGCTCTTGCGATCGTGGACGCGCGCCCGGACGCGCTGCTGCCCGGCCACGGGACTGTCGATGACCGACGGGGTGCCGACAAACGGAGGCGCCGTGTCGGGCGCGAGGCCGCTGCCAAAAAACACGCGCTCCTGTACCGCCGTCGGATGTTCCCCCTGCGCCTGGATCACATCCATGCGACCGTCACCGTCAAGGTCGGCCAGCGCCAGGCCCAACGTGCCTGGAGTGTCGGCTCCCTTGAAGACATCAGCCCGAAGGCTCAGACGGCCTTTGCCGTCGTTGATCAGCAGCCGGTCCGGCCCGCTGAGGGAGCCGACGACGAAGTCGGCGTCGCCGTCGGAGTCCACATCGAGGAAGGCGACCATGTTGTCGTCTTCGCCCGGATTGGCCTCGACCGGCCACCACTGTGCCGTCGCATCACGGAAGCGCCCTTTGCCGTCGTTGCGGAACACGTGTTCGCGGCGATTGGAACCGCCCTCCCGCACGATCTCTCCGTCGTTGATGGTGATGAGATCGAGGAACCCGTCGCCGTCGAGGTCCATCGGCTCGTATTCGTAGTTGTTCGTGTACTGCGGCAAGCCCGGGCCATCCCGGGTGAACGTGCCTGTGCCGTCGTTCTTGAACAGATACCCGCCGATGCAGCGCTTGCATGACACCAGCACATCGAGGTCGAAGTCGTTCTCGACATCGACGAACTCGATGTCCCATGAAAAACGAATCAGCGCGGCCGGCATGCGCTCCTCGGTCATATCGGTGAAGCGGCCCGCGCCGTCGTTGAGCCACAGACGCGTGCGTCCGCCCTCGTTGGTCATGTTGTTGCCGGGGCCCCAATCGGCCAGCACCACATCCAGATCGCCGTCTGCATCGACATCACCGAACTCAAGGTCACCGATGCTCGCGGGTCGCTGCGGCACGTGTGTCGCGGTCACTTCACTGAATGCGCCGCCGCCCTGCCCCAGATACAACCGGCTCTGTGTTTCGTAGGTGGTTCCGACGAGAATGTCGATGTGGCCGTCGCCGTTCACGTCGCGGGCTTTGATCACGCGCGCGAGATCGGCAATTGGGCCAAACACGGCGGCGCTGCGATCGTCAAACGGTTGCCGTCCGCCTCGGTTGACATACGCGCCGTTGGCTTCGGGTGTCCCAGGCGCCGAATAGTCACCGCCATTCGCGAACAGCAGATCGGGCCGACCGTCGCCGTTCAGGTCGGCGACCTCGACCTTGTTGGTCCACGTCGTCGTCTCCGGCAGCGCCCCCGGCGCCTCGATCCAGAGCGGCGGCGCCTGCGACAGGACCGCCGACAACACAAGCAGAACGACCGGCACCAGTGTCTTCATGCCGGCGGATTATACGTGCGAATTCAAAGAGGGCCCGGGCTTCAGCTCCGACGACGCTTGGCCGCGCTCTTGGCACGCGGGCTGAGTTCCCGGCTGAATTTCCGACTGACCAACTCAATCGGCTGCACCCGTTCGTCCAGCTTCCGCATGACGTCGGCAAAACCCTTGTCTGAAATCTCCCGATTGCCGATGATGCCTTCCAGCGCCATCTTCACGTCGCCTTGCACGGCTTCAAGGAGGACGCCCTGCTTCTGAAGCTGCGCATCGACCCTGTCGAACCTGGCCTCGAATCCGCGGTCGCGTTCCCGGCCGTCCTCTAGTTGCACGTCGACCTGTTCAAACCGCTTGTCGACCTGTTCAAAGCGCCGGTCGACCTGCTCAAACCGCTTGTCGACCTGTTCAAAGCGCGCGTCGACTTGTTCAAAGCGCCGGTCGACCTGCGCGAATCCGGCGTCCATCTTCCGTTCGAGTCGCTCGAGGATTTCCTTCATTTTGACTACTCCTGATCGTCGGACGACGACGTTACCATCGTCGGTCGGGCGTGGCACGGGTGGCACGAGATTTTTGTGTACCAACCTACTGGCAGGACGGCATCTCCCCGGCGGCGCCTCGAGGACCGTTCTCTGCCTCGTGAGGCAACCTGCGTAAACACGCTGTGTTCAAGACCCGGCCGACGAAGTGACACCTGCATAGATGGCAATGCCGAAAGAGCAATTGACAGGGAGACACGGAGCGTGACGGGTTGCGTGCCGCCTCAGGCGGCACGCGCGAGTCAGAGAGAGGCAAACACGAGTGCTCCTGCTCGTGGATTTGAGGAGCTCTCGCTTTTCGCCTCTCTCTGACTCGCGTGGCCCGGCTGGAAGCCGGGCCCTTAACCCCGCTATCTCTCACGGTCTCGATCACTTCCGTGCCTCAGAGCCTCCCTGTCACGTACGCCAGTGATCGGTGGACCGCCTCAGCCACGTCGGTGAGCGTTAACGCAGGCCATGTTCGTCGAGGATCACGGTCAGCAACGCCGCCACGAGTGTCATCGACGACGGCGTGTGCTACGACACCACGGACTGTTGGTGAGTGGCAGGTCGTGACTGCCCGGGCGTCACTGGTGATCGCTGTCGCCTGACCGCCACCGGTGAACCGAGGTCGTCGCGTCTCGTAGAAATCACCGCGTCGCTCCCCTTTAGCGCTCCTGCGCGATCCGGCGTTCGAGATTGAGGCGCGCTGTGGCGGCGTAGGTGCGGTACCCGTCGGGGTTCACGAACGCGTCGGCCCCGCCACTCCGACGGTGTTTCAACCGCTGTGACAGGCTGGTCGCGCCCGGATGGGTGGACACGATGATGTCGCCTGGCAACTGGATGATGTCGCCTGGCAACTGCTTGATGCGTGCAATGGTGGCGCGCAGGATGGGTGTGATGTCCGGCGTCCCGGCCTGGGCGCGTTTCAGGAGTGGCGAGCGGAGGGTGTGGTGGTGGCGATCGGCCTGCGCACCGAGGTGGGCCGCATCGCCGCCTCCGTCACGGCCACCGGCACCACCAAGCCGCCGCTCGTCATCCGGATGGAACGGTTCGCACGCCAGATCAGTCTCGCGGTGCTGGCGGTGTGTGGGGTGCTGGGCTGCCGGATGGCGAACGGTTCGACGTCTCTGGTGAGGCCTACGATGGGGTCGGTGCGGTGACCCCGACAGCGGGCGGCGGACCTGATGTTGCGACACTGCAGCGCGTTG
>CAYZLT010000030.1:12145-19339 GCA_964479175.1 uncultured Solibacteraceae bacterium
CGTTTTGTGCAACGAGGCGACGTTGCAGCACGACGAGGGAGCGTGGGTCCATGATGGCGACGCCATCGATGTCGCCCTGCTCGCGCTCGGATACAAGCGAGGCATCTCCCCCTTCGTCGCTCGCAACGATCGCGTGATTCGCGCCGAAATTCCCTTTGAGTCCGAGCGGCGGTTCTCGGCCGTCTTTTTCGAACACGAGGGCCGCAGTCTGGTTGCCATGAAGGGCGCACTCGAGACGGTGTTGCCCCACTGCCGGACGATGGGCACAGCGGCGGGCGCTGTGCCCATCGACGACGGACACATTGAGGCCCTCGGTCGCACACTGTTGCAGGACGGATACCGCGTGCTCGCCCTGGCCGAGGGCGCGGTGCCGTCGATCCCCGCGACCGTCACCGAGGCAGACCTGCCGCCGCTCACCATGCTTGGGCTTGTCGGCTTCATCGATCCCGCCCGTCCTGAGGCGCGCACGGCGATTGCGAAGTGTCAGACCGCAGGCATCACGGTGGCGATGGTCACCGGTGACCACCCGCTCACGGCGTTTTCGATCGCGCGGGACCTCGGCATGAGCGACGACGAGTCCCAGGTCATTGCCGGGGCCGAGCTCGATGCCCTGGGAGGGCCGGAGTCGGCGGCCTTTGGCCAGGCCGTCGCGCGCGGCCGGGTGTTTGCCCAGGTCTCGCCGATGCAGAAGCTGCAGATTGTGCAGACGCTGCGCGCGCAGGGACACCATGTGGCGGTGACGGGAGACGGCGTCAACGATGCGCCCGCCCTCAAAGCGGCCGACATCAGCGTCGCGATGGGGTCGGGCTCGGATGTCACCAAGGACACCGCATCGCTGATCGCGACCGACGACAATTTTGCATCGATCGAAGCCGGTGTGGAAGAGGGCCGGTTTGCCTACGACAACATTCGCAAGGTCACCTACCTGCTCATCGCCACCGGCGCGGCGGAGGTGACCCTCTTCACGCTGTCGCTACTGGCCGGCCTGCCGCTGCCGCTCGTGGCCGTCCAACTGCTCTGGCTCAACCTCGTGACGAACGGTATTCAGGATGTGGCCCTGGCCTTCGAGGGCGGCGAGCCAGGGACCATGCGTCGACCGCCCCGACCGCCGGGCGAAGGAATCTTTAATCGATTGATGATTCAGCAGACGGTGACTGCGGGGCTGACGATGGGCGTGCTCGTCATGGTCAACTGGGTCGTCCTCCTCGAGATGGGCTTCACCGAATCCGAAGCGAGAAACCGGGGGCTACTGCTCATGGTGCTGCTGCAGAACTTCCATGTGTTCAACGCGCGCTCTGAACACGAATCGGCCTTCAAGGTGCCACTCGCCCGCAATCGGGTCCTCGTCGTCGGAGTGCTGCTCGCCCAAGGGATACATCTGCTGGCGATGCACGTCCCGTTCATGCAGCGGGTGCTCGAGGTGGCCCCGGTCTCCGCGTGGGAATGGGCCGTCCCCTTTGTGATGGCCTCGATCATCATTGTCGCGATGGAACTGTTCAAGTGGAACCGTCGCGCCACCTTCAAAGGAGTGCCCCAATGATCACCCTGTCCAGCATCCTCGTTGACGTCGATACTCTTGAGGCCGAGCACCCGGCGCTCACACAGGCCATCACCCTCGCGCAGCACAGTGGGGCGCGCCTGACCATCGTGGACGTCTTGCCGGACGTCCCGCGCCGGGCCAGAAATTTTGTGACACCGGCGCTCGAGGGCGAGCTGGCGGAGCATCGACGCCAAGCCTTGATCGCGATTGCGGCGCAGCTGCGTGACGTGCCGGTCACCGCCACACTCCTCCGAGGCCGGGCAGGCACGGCGTTGACCGAAGAAGTCGTGCGATCGGGCCACGATCTGCTGATCCGTTCGCACGGACGCGATCTGCGTGACGAGCCCCGGCCTTTCGGTGCCATCGACATGGAGCTGTTGCGAACGTGTCCGTGTCCGGTGTGGCTGGTTGGCCCGCACGGACCGCGACCGGGGCGACAGCACATTCTGGCGGCGGTGCACGCGGATCCTGACGAAGCCGTCGAGCGGGCGCTGAACGAGTCGATCATCGAGTGGGGATTGACCCTCAAGGTGTTGGGGGGGGCCAAGCTCACGGTGCTGCAAGCGTGGTTTCCGTTCGGCGCAAGCCTGGTCAAGTCGCGAATGACGTCAGACGAGTTCAAGACGTTCGTAGACGAGGCGCGGCGGAAGGAACGCGAGGCGCTTTCTACCGTCGTCGAACCCTTCGGCGATCGGCGGTTCGGTGCTGGCAATCAAGCCAGCGGGATTCACGTCGCCGGCACGCTCTCGAACGCCGGTTCTGTCAGCATGACGGCCCAAGAGCAATTCACAGGGAGACACGGAGACACGGAGCGTGAGGGGTTGAGTGCCGCCCTGTAAAAAGCACTTGCAGGCAGGTTCAGCGCGGCTGCAGCACCGCGTAGGCCGGCAGGCCCACGGCATTGAGACGCTGCATGATCGCGCTGGTGGAGGGCTCGTCAAGATCTTCGGACTGGACTTTGATTTTCACGTACCCGTCGAGTGCGGCGACCACGGCCGGATCCTTCAAGGTCGTTTGATCCATCACCAGGCAGTTCTTGCACCAGGAGGCCCACAGGTCGAGAAGCACCGGCTTGTTGTCGCGCTGCGCTTCGGCAAGGCCCGCCGCGAGCGACGAGTGCCAGCCGCTCTTGATCATCTCATCCACGCTTGACGACACTTCGGCGCTATCCACCCAGCGGTTCGCAAACAACGTGTAGGCGAGGTAGCCGTAGTAGACGGCGGTCAGGATGATGATGACGCCGAACACCTGTTTGACGCGCACCATCCACGCACCGGGTTTTGGCAGTGCCGCCATGCCGGCGCCGGCGATCGGCCACGGGATTGCCATGCCCAGACCGAGCACGAACGGCAACGCCAGCGCCATCTGCGATCCGCCCGCATACATGTCACTGGCAAAGAGCACGACCTGAATCACCACCGGCGCCACACACGCGCCCGCAAGCAGCGCCGCGACCCCGCCCATCGTGAACGCCAGCGCCATGCTGCCCTGCTGTCCTGCCTTGGGCTGAAACGCCGCTGAGTACTTCGAGAAGTCGATCAGAATCACGTCAAACATCGCCAGGCCGAGGAATACAAACACCACGGCGATGGCGAGGTTGAACCACGGCGACGCGTTGATCCCGCCAAACGCACCGGCCGTGAGGATGACGACGAGCCCGATGATGCCGTAGACCAATGTCATCGCCGCGCCATAACTCGCACCAAGCGCGAACCCACGTTTCCGCGACCCGGCGCGGGCACCCGCGCCAATAATCGCGAGATTGATCGGAATCATCGGCAGCACACACGGCGTCAGGTTGAGCGCCAAGCCACCCAGGAGCACGATCGCGAGAATCGCCAGGGGGCCGCGTCCCTCGAACCAGCCCGACGGCGTGATGCCCGCTTCGGCGTTGGCGATGAACTCCAGGAACTCGTCGCGATTCATGTAGCCGCCGGCCGGCGACCGCACCTCGAACGCGTCCAGCGCCGCGATGCCGTCGCCTGACGGATCCACGGCCACCTTCACTGGTGCCACTTCTTCTGTCCTGACAGGTGGTTTGATGCCCTTGCCGAAGGGAATGGTCTTGAAGATCTCCTGATGCTGCGGTGACGACGCGGCCCCGGCGGGCACCACCGTGATCGACCAGGTCGTCTCAACCGTGATCGGGGTGTAACAGAGCAGGTTGTCACACGCCTGGTACCGCAGCCGCGCAGGAATGGTCACCGTGCCTGGCGCCACCGTCGATGCGACCGTGGCCCGCACACCGATCACAAATTCATGGCCGTAGACGAGCAACGGCTTGTCAAACCCCGCCACCGCAAACTCTGTGGCGGTGGGATACACCAGTTCCTCGATCGTGACCCCGGCCGGGGGATCGAGCGTGAGCACCGTGGGAATCAGTCCCTCTTCGCTGGGCGTGTTGGACTGCACATGCAGGTCGCTCGCCGGCAACACGGCCCGGACGGCGAGTCGCACGTCACGGCCCTGCGGCGCCGTCGTCGTCGCCACGAGCGGCGTCAACGCGGCGATCGGACGCTGCCGCGGCTGGGCGTGCACGGCCACCAGAGCCCAGACGCCGACCAGTCCGAAACCAATGATCTGCCTCGCTGACATATCCCGATCCTACTCTCTCCCGTTTCCGATCAAGAATCCTTCATGCCCCGCGCGCAACAGGACCGCCTCGTCCGGCAGTTCTTCACGTCCATGCCGACCGGCGCCCAGGTGGCGCTGTTTGCGGGCATCTTTTTCTGCTTTGCGCCGCTGGGCCTGCTGCAGACCGCCATGAGCCTGCAGGTCGTGCGATGGTGGGAAGTCATCGTGGTCACGACGTTTTCCGGGCTGATCGCGATCGTGTACTCGGCGACGGCGATTCGGAACCCCCGCTGGATGCCGGTGCCGATCGCCGTACACATCCTGCTCATGGTGCTCCTCGCACGATCGCTGCCCGACCGTCCGCCGGTGCTGAGCCTCGACGACGCCTCGCTGGCCGAGTTGGCCGACAGACTCCGCATCATCAGTGCGCTGACCGTGGGGAGCCTGATGGGGGCGTTCGTCTGTTTTTTTACGCTGATCCGTCGCGAAGGGCTGCGCTTCACCGGTGCCCATGCCGAAATTCGCCTCGCGCGTGAAATCCACGCGGCACTCGTGCCGTCGGTGACCGGGTCCAGTCCCCACCTCGAATGGCGCGGGACGTCGCGCCCCAGCGGCGACGTCGGAGGTGATCTGGTGGACGTCGTGCACGACGCGTCGGGCTGGACGGCCACTGTGGCCGACGTCAGCGGCCACGGCGTCGCGGCCGGCGTGCTGATGGGGATGTTCAAGACCGCCTTTCGGTCCGCCACGATGGAAGGCCACGACATCGGCCGCCTGCTGTCGAAGACCAACGCGGTCATCTCGCCTCTGCGCCAGCCGCACATGTTCATCACGGCGGCCTGCCTGCGATTGAACGCCGACAACGGTCTCGAATACGTCCTTGCCGGCCATCCCCCGATGCTCCATCTCCCGGCAGCGACAGGCCGCTCCGCCTGGATTGGCGAGTCCCAACTCGCACTCGCGCTGATTGATCCCACCACCTACTCGGCCGCCACGCTCGCCCTCGCACCGGGTGACGTGGTCATCGTGGTCACCGATGGACTGCTTGAAGTATTCGACCGGCAGGATCGCGAGTTGGGTCTGCAGGGGTTGCAGGCGGCGGTCGAACGTGTCGGCCTCGCAGCCACTCTGGCCTCGATTGAGGCCGAGATTTTTAACGTGTGCCATCACCACGGCACCCAACTCGACGACCAGACGATGCTGGTCCTCCGGAGGCGCGCATAATGCTCACCGATCGCGATCAGGCGCTTCTTGGCGGCGAATTCGGTCCCGCTGCTGCCATGGCCATGCGCATCGTCACCCGCATGGCCGGGATTGCGAAGGCGACGAGACTCATCGACGTCACCCACGCCCACATCGACAGCTCGATTTACGTGGGAGATGCCGGGCTGGAGTTTGCCGAGCGGCTGGCGGGCCTTGGTGCCCGTGTGGTCGTCGAGTCGTCGCTCAACGTCAGCGGTGTGGATGAACATCACTGGCAGGAGTGGCCGGTCGCACCGGAGTGGGCGGCCAAGGCGCATCGGCAGATGATCGCGTATCGCGCGATGGGCTGCACGGAGACCTGGACCTGTGCGCCGTATCAGACCCAGGCTCGCCCGTCATTCGGGCAACAAATCGCGTGGGGTGAATCCAACGCGATTGTCTTTGCCAACTCGGTGATCGGAGCGCGCACGGAGCGGTATCCGGACCTGTATGACATCTGCGCGGCCATCACCGGACGTGTGCCGGACGTCGGACTCCACACCGATGCGGGCCGGCGTGGCGAGATCTTGATCACACTCGATCGCGTGCCCCACGCACTGCAGGAGCGGGACGAGTTCTACCCCGTGCTGGGATTTGTGCTTGGCAGGCTCGCGGAAGATCACATTCCCGTGGTCGAGGGTCTCACCGTAAAGCCGACCGACGATCAGCTGAAGGCCCTCGGTGCCTCGGCCGCCTCGTCAGGCGCTGTCGCCTTGTTTCATCTGGTCGGCATTACCCCCGAAGCGCCCACTCGCGCCGACGCTTTTGGTGGACGCACGCCCATCGCGACGCACAGAGTGGGAATGACGGAGCTGAATGAGGCACGCGCACAACTCTCGACCTCCGACGACGCACCGGTCGATCTGGTGCTGCTGGGGAGTCCGCACTTTTCAATCGACGAATTCCGGCAACTCGCGCCGCTGCTCAAAGATCGCCGCAAAGCCGACTCAGTGGAGTTCCTGGTGACGACCAGCCGGATCATGCGCACGCTGGCGGCCGACAGCGGCATGCTCCGTGATCTCGAGGCGTTTGGCGGGCGACTCACTGTGGATACGTGCGTCCTGGCAACGCCGATGCTGCCACCCTCGATCAAGACCATCATGACCAACTCGGGCAAATACGCGTACTACGTGCCCGGCCTGCTCGATCGGCAGGTCGTGTATGGCAGCCTGGCCGATTGTGTGGAGTCGGCCCAACGCGGGCGGGTCATACGCGACGACTCCGCCTGGAGGCAGTCATGACGAACGTGTCGACGGTGCCGACCTCTGAGGTCGTTGTTGGGGGCGAGGCCACGGGCCGTCTGGTGGTGAGTCCTGCTCCACTGAGTTTTTGGGGTGGTTACGACTCGGCGACAGGCGAAGTGATCGACCGGCGTCACCCTCTGAGCGGACAGCGCATCGCCGGTTGTGTGCTGGCGCTCCCGTGGACGCGAGGGTCGAGCACGACGACGGCGGTGTTGCTCGAAGCGGTGCGTCGCGGCACGGCGCCGGCCGCGATTCTCCTGCCGGCCTCCGATACATTCATTGCGCTGGCCTCGGTCGTCGCGCACGAGCTCTACGGACGAGGGTTTCCCGTGTTGGTCGTGGAGCCATCGGCCCTGACGGGCCTTGATGGCACGGTCGTCCATCTCACATCACAAACCGCGCCTCGTCCCTGACCACATCGGGCGCATCCAATGTCGTTCACAGAGATCTCCTGATCAAGCAGCGAGACTTGCCACATCACTACCACGTGACTACACTGTAACCACATGGTCGCCACCACCCGAATCGTTCGCATTGGCAACTCCCGAGGCATCCGCGTGCCGAAACTGCTGCTCGATCAGGCCGATCTTCCCG
>CAYZLT010000031.1:0-19093 GCA_964479175.1 uncultured Solibacteraceae bacterium
ACACCATGACGGCGGACTGGCTCACCAAACACTACCCGTCGGTCATAGACGACGCGCTGGTGGAGGTGGGACGTCCAGGGGTGACCCTAACCTACGACGCCTCCCCAGCCGGTTCTGAGCCCTCTGAGCCCCCACCCCTCTCCCCGACGGAAGCTGATGCCGGTGGCGGCGGCGCGGCGGCGGCCATCGAGGACGCGACGGGGCTGAGCCCCCGGTACACGTTCGACACCTTCATCGTGGGCGCATCCAACCAGTTTGCCGATGCGGCCTGCCGGGCCGTGGCGGAGGCGCCCTCCCGGTCCTACAACCCGCTGTTCATCTACGGCGGGGTCGGTCTGGGCAAGACCCACCTGATGCATGCGATTGGTCACTACGTCTTGCGCCACCACCGTGGGCTGAAGCTGACCTACGTGTCGTCCGAGCGGTTCATGAACGAGGTCATCAATGCCCTTCGGTATGACCGGATTCTCGAGTTTCGCGAGCGGTATCGCAGCGTGGACGTGCTGCTGGTCGACGATATTCAGTTCATCGCCGGCAAAGAGCGCACCCAGACCGAGTTTTTCCACACGTTCAACGCGCTGTATGACGCCCAAAAGCAGATTGTCATCAGCAGCGATTGCCCGCCACACCAGATCGCCGAACTGGAAGAACGGCTCCGCTCCCGGTTTGAGTGGGGCCTGACGGCTGATATTCAGGCGCCGGATCTTGAAACAAAAATCGCCATCATCACCCGCAAGGCCGACAGCGAGGGCGTGTCTCTGCCCAACGACGTGGCGCTGTATATCGCCGGGCGCATCAAATCGAACATTCGCGAGTTGGAAGGCTCGCTGATCCGCCTGCTGGCCTACGCCTCATTGCAGGGGCGGGACGTCACGATGGACCTGGCCAAGGATGTCTTGCGCGACATCCTGCGTCAGGACGAACGCGCCATCACCATCGAGGGCATCCAGAAGTTCGTGGCCGAGTATTATCAGATGAAACTGGTCGAGCTCAAGTCGCGGAACAACTCGAAGTCCGTGGCCATGCCTCGGCAGGTCGCCATGTATATTTGCAAACAGCTCACCAATGCGTCGTTGCCGGAAATCGGGAAAAGTTTTGGCGGCAAACACCACTCGACCGTCATCCATTCGATCCGGAAAGTCGAGGACATGCGCAAGGCTGACGGGGTTTTCAACAGTCAGATCAACAGCCTCCTCCAGTCACTGCAGTGAGGGTTTTCCACAGGGAGCCCCTGTGCGGGCCTGTGGAGGAATTGCGGAAATATTGAGATCCCGTCTTTTGCACAAAACCCGCTCGGAAAATCCGCCACCTTACCCTCCGGAGCGTCCACAGCGTAAGTTGTTGATAACTAATAGGTAATGGCCGGAATTTCAGTTACCCACAGCCCCTTATTCCTGTTATAATTCTTTGTCTTTTTGATCTTCTGTAAATACGTTCGATAGAAGCCGCTCGACACACGAGTTGACGCTGTCGAGAGAGAGGTCGCCCCGCCGTATGGAGTTAGTGGTTCGCAAGAACGATCTGCTGAAGGAACTATCCCTCCTGCAAGGCATCGTCGAGCGCAAGAACACGATCCCGATTCTCGCCAATGTGCTGATCGAAGCCGCTGACGGCGCTGTGTCGCTGTTGGCCACCGACCTGGACGTGGCGTTGCGCAGCCGGTGTGACGCCACCGTTGGCAAACCCGGCACGCTCACACTGCCGGCGAAGAAGTTGTTCGAGATCGTGAATGCGTTGCCAGACACCGATGTCCGGATCGAGTCCGACAAGGGTGGCAAGAGCGTCACCGTGGCGGCCGACCGGTTTGAGTCGAAGTTGCAGACGTTGCCGGCCAGCGAGTTCCCGACGCCTCCGCAGGATGGCGGCACGATGGAGGCCTCACTGCCTGGCGGTGCGCTCAAGCGGATGATTTCGCACACGCGGTTTGCGATCACGAGCGAGGACACCCGGTATTTTCTCAACGGCGCCCAGTTGGTGTTGCGTCCTGATTCACTAAGCATGGTCGCCACTGACGGCCATCGGCTCGCGTTTGTCACGGTCAATGAGCCGTCCGGCGTGGTCGCACAGACCGAAGTACTTCTTCCGCGCAAGACGCTCAATGAAGTCGCGCGCCTGATTGATGGCGGCGCCCCGATTGAATTCTCGCAGGGTGAAAATCACATTTTCTTCAAGTCCGAAGGACGCCTGTTGATCTCGCGAAAGATCGACGCGAACTTCCCGGCGTATGAACGGGTGATTCCCAAGGGCAACGACAAACAGATCGAATTTGATCGCGATCGTCTGTCGTCGGCGTTGCGTCGCGTGCGCCTGCTGTCGAACGAACGATCCAAAGCGGTGAAATTTGCCATCGGGACCGATCAGGTCGAGATCACCTCGAGCACGCCGGAACTGGGCGAAGCGCATGAAATACTGCCTGTGACGTATGCCGGTCCCGCGCTCCAGATTTGTTTCAACGCCGACTACGTCGACAACTTTCTCAATGTGGTGGAAACCGAAGGCGTCCTTCTCGAATTCAAGGACGAAATGAGTCAGGCGGTCATGAAACCGATTGCGGCTGAGGGGTATGAGTACACCTACGTCATCATGCCGATGCGTCTCTGATGGACAATAGCGAGCTCAGTCCGGTAGTTCCGAATCCCCACGAATACGGCGCCGACCAAATCAAGGTCCTCGAAGGACTCGAGGCCGTTCGCAAGCGTCCGGCCATGTATATCGGGTCCACAGGGCCCTCTGGTCTGCACCATCTCGTGTACGAGATCGTTGATAACTCGATCGACGAAGCGTTGGCCGGGTACTGCAAGAACGTCAACGTCACGATTCACATCGACGGGTCCGTCACGGTGGTTGACGACGGCCGTGGCATTCCCGTGGGTATGCACGAAAGCGGCAGGTCGGCCGCTGAAGTGGTGCTCACGGTGCTGCACGCGGGGGGCAAATTCGAAAACTCCGCCTACAAAGTCTCTGGCGGTCTGCACGGCGTTGGTGTCTCGGTCGTCAACGCGCTCTCCGAGTGGCTCGACCTCGAAATCTGGCGCGACGGCAAGGTGCACCAACTGCGGTTTGAACGTGGCGACGCCAAGGGGTCGATCGCCATCACCGGCACCACGGAAAAACGCGGCACCAAAGTCACCTTCAAACCCGACACACAGATCTTCGAGTCCGTCGAATACACGTTCGAAATCCTGTCGCAGCGTCTGCGTGAGCTCGCGTTCCTGAACGCCGGGGTCACCATCACGATTGACGACGAACGCGACGGCAAGAACCATGTGTTCCTGTATGAAGGCGGCATCAGGGAATTTGTCCAGTACCTGAACACCAACCGTGTGGTCGTCAACGACAAACCGATCTACATGATCGGCGAGCGCGAAAACATCATTGTTGAGATTGCGCTTCAGTGGAACGACAGCTACACGGAGACGACGTTCAGTTTTGCGAACAACATCAACACGACGGAGGGCGGCACACACATGTCCGGCTTCCTGTCGGCGTTGACGCGCACGATTAACGCCTATGCCGCCAACAACAATCTCGCCGACAAGTTGACCGACAGCGTCAGTGGCGACGACATTCGCGAGGGCATGACGGCGATCATCTCGGTCAAGATCCCGCAGCCCCAGTTTGAAGGGCAGACCAAGACCAAACTCGGCAACACCGAGGTCAAGGGCATCGTCGAGGGCATCGTCAACGACAGGCTCGGCGCGTTTCTTGAAGAGAACCCTGCCGTCGCGAAAAAAGTCATTGCGAAGGCGATTGATGCCGCACTGGCGCGTGAAGCGGCGCGCAAGGCGCGTGATTTGGTCCGCCGCAAGGGCGCGCTGGACAATTCCACGCTCCCCGGAAAACTGGCGGACTGTCAGGAACGCGACCCGGCCCAGGCCGAGATTTACATCGTCGAAGGTGAGTCGGCAGGCGGGTCCGCCAAACAGGGGCGCGATCGCCGGTTCCAGGCGATCCTGCCCATCAAGGGCAAAATCCTCAACGTTGAAAAAGCCCGCTTCGACAAGATGCTGGGCAGCGAGGAAATCCGCACGCTGATTGCCGCGCTGGGGTGCGGCATCGGGACCGACGACTTTGACGCGGCCAAAGTGCGGTATCACCGCATCATCATCATGACGGACGCCGATGTTGACGGATCGCACATCCGGACGTTGTTGCTCACGTTTTTCTATCGTCAGATGAAGGACCTGGTGGACCGCGGGTACATCTACATCGCGCAACCGCCGTTGTTCCGTGCGAAGCGTGGTCGGCAGGAGTCGTTCATCAAGGACGAACGGCTGCTTGAACAATTTCTGATTCACCGCGCGACTGAATCACGATCGATCGTGCTGGCCACTGGTGTGGAGATCAAGGGCCAGGCGCTCGAACATCGTCTCGAAAAACTCATCGCGTACCGCAAGGTGCTGCAGGTGGTGGAACGTCGAGGGCCGTCGCGTCGCGCCATCACCGCGTTGCTTGAGGGCGGGGCACGCGACAAGACGTTCTGGACCGATCGGGCGCTGGTGGACGGCCTCGCGGCCCATCTCCAGCAGCCGCAAGTGACGGCGGCGGTGGTCGACGATCCGGAGCACCATGCGTTTGCGGTGGTGCTCATCGACCGGTCGTTCGGGTACGACCGTCATCAGCGCCTCGACCTGGAATTCGTGACGACGGCCGAGTTCCGCATGCTGGCGGCCGCCTACGTGGACGTGCGCGACATTCTGATGGGCCCGGTCACCATCCGTACCGCCACCTCCACACAGCCAGCGGAGGACGTGGACGACGAACCCGAGGTGACCGACGGCGCTGAGACGCCCGAAAGCGCCGAAGAGGTGGCCGCACTGGCGTCGGCCCCAACACCGGCGCCCAAGGCGCCCAGGGACAAAGACGCCGATCGGACCATCTCCTCGATTGATGAACTGGTCGACTACTTCGTGACCGCCGGTCGGCGCGGGCTCGCGATCAACCGCTACAAAGGTCTTGGTGAGATGAACCCGGACACCCTCTGGGAAACCACCATGGATCCCGCGAAGCGGACGTTGCTGCAGGTGCGTGCGGACGACCACCTCGAAGCGGATCTCATGTTCACCACACTGATGGGTGATCAGGTGGAACCGCGCCGGAAGTTCATTGAAGACAACGCGCTTGATGTGAAGAACCTGGATATCTAACGTGTCCGATCCGATCGATCAGAACCCCTCCCTGCGCTTCCCCGTCAACATCGAAGACGAGATGAAGCGGTCGTACATGGATTACGCCATGAGCGTAATCATCGGGCGTGCGCTGCCCGACGTGCGCGACGGTCTCAAGCCGGCGAACCGTCGCGTGTTGTACGCCATGCGGCAGATGGGGCTGGCATCGAATCGTCCCTACCGCAAGTGCGCCAAAATCGTCGGTGAAGTCATCGGCAACTATCACCCGCACGGAGACGCGTCGGCGTACGACACGCTGGTGCGCCTCGCCCAGGACTTCAGCATGCGCTACACCCTGGTCGACGGCCAGGGCAACTTCGGATCCATCGACGGCGACCCGCCGGCCGCCTACCGGTACACGGAAGCCCGACTCGAGTCGCTCGCCGAAATGATGATGGCGGACCTCGACAAGGACACGGTCGACCATCGCCCGAACTTCGACGAGACCACGGAAGAACCCACGACGTTCCCGGCGCCGTACCCGAATCTGCTGGTGAACGGGTCGACCGGTATTGCCGTCGGCATGGCCACGAGCATCCCGCCGCACAACATGCGCGAGGTGATCGATGGTGTGCTCAAGGTCATTGAGCTCCGCGATGCTCCGCGTGACGACCAGTTCAAAGCCCTGATGCAGTGCATCCCCGGGCCCGACTTCCCGTCAGGCGGTACGATTGTCGGTCGTGCCGGCATCTGGCGCGCCTATCGTGAGGGCCGCGGCAACGTCGTGGTGCGTGGCAAGGCGTCGTTTGAGGACAACAAGAAAGGCGATCGCACGTCGATCGTGTTCACCGAGATCCCGTATCAGGTGAACAAGGCGACGCTCATCTCGGACATCGCCCAGCTCGTTCGCGACAAAAAGCTCGAAGGCATCTCCGACCTGCGTGACGAATCCGACCGCGACGGCATGCGGATCGTGATTGAACTCAAGCGTGGGGAATTGCCCGACGTTGTCCTGAATAATCTCTACAAACAAACACGGCTGCAGACCGGGTACGGGATTACGCTGCTCGCGATTTCTCACAGTCGGCCGAAGGTCTTCAACCTTCTGCAGATCATCGAAGAGTTCATCACGTTCCGCCTGGAAGTCATTCGCCGCCGCATCGAATTCGAGCTGCGGAAGGCCGAGGCACGTGCCCACATTCTCGAAGGTCTGAAGATCGCACTCGACCATCTCGATGCGGTCATCACACTGATCCGCAGCTCGAAGAATCCCGGCGAGGCCCGCGTCGGCCTCATGACCAACTTCGGCCTCTCTGAACTGCAGTCGCAGGCGATCCTCGACATGCAGCTCCAGCGTCTGACCGGCCTCGAGCGTCAGAAAATTCTCGACGAGCTCGCGGAACTGGTCGCCCTCATCACGCGCCTTCGCGAGATCTTGTCGAGTGACGCGCTCGTCCTCGAGATCGTCGTGAACGAACTTATCGCGATCCGCGACAAATACGGCGACGATCGCCGGACCGACATCATTGAAGACAGCACCGACTTCCGCATCGAAGATTTGATCGCGGACGAGGAAGTGGTCATCACCGCGACGCAGACCGGCTACATCAAACGCACGGCGCTTGATGAGTACCGGAAGCAGCGTCGTGGCGGCAAGGGTCTGATCGGCATGCAGACCCGTGATGAAGACATTGTTGAACACTTGTTCATCGCCAACACACACGCCTACATCCTGATCTTTTCGGACAAGGGCAAGTGTTACTGGCTGCGGGTGTACGACGTCCCTGAGGTCTCGCGATCAAGCAAGGGCAAGTCCATCGCGAACCTGGTCCAGATGGGCGAGGGGGAGAAGATCGCCGCGTTGTTGCGCGTGCAGGACTTCCCCGACGAAGAAGACAAGCGCTTCATCGTGATGGGTACCGAACAGGGCACCATCAAAAAGACCGACTTGAAGGCGTACTCGAACCCGCGAACGGCCGGCATCATTGCCATCCAGATCGACGACAACGATCATCTGATTGCAGTCGCAGAAACTGACGGCACCAAGGACCTGGTGCTCGGGACCAGGAACGGCATGGCCATTCGTTTCAGCGAACAGGACGCCAGACCCATGGGCCGCACGGCCTATGGTGTGCGTGGTATCAACCTGCGCGAAGGCGACGTCGTGGTCGCCATGGAAGTGGTCACGTCGGACGCGACGTTGCTCACGGTCTGCGAAAAGGGCCACGGCAAACGCACGGAAGTCTCCGAGTACCGCCAGCAGACGCGCGGCGGCATTGGCCTCAAAAATATTCAGACCACGGACCGCAACGGTGCGGTCGTCGGCATCGCCTGTGTCACCGACCAGCATGAACTGCTGATCGTGACCGAACAGGGTCAGATCATCCGCATGCCGGCCTCGGGCCTGCGTCCGATTGGTCGCGACACGCAGGGTGTGAGGTTGATTGATCTCGCCGACGGCGACAAGGTCGTATCGATCGCGACGCTCCTTGAACCGGAAGTCGCGGAACTGGCCGAGGCAACGGACGCCGCGTCAAACGAGCCAGACAGGCAAGACACGGAGTAAGAGGTAAATTCTCTCCATCCCTTACGTCGCTTTCCGTGTGGCGGCAAGGCCGGACTCCCTCAATCGTTCGACTGCGGTCACGATCCACTAGAGGTCGAGCGCGTCCGCCCACCAGGGAGGGAGAGCTTCACCCCGCCGGCTCAAGGTTGGCATATCTTGCCAGCAACTTCTTCGTGCCGACCGTGTTGAACTTCACGGTGACGCGCATGTCGTCGCCCTCATCCTCGACAGCGATGATCATCCCCACGCCGAATTGTTTGTGGCGCACACGTTTGCCGACCGTCAGTCCGGAGCTCGACGACTGGTCTTCATTCTCGTACGAGGCAAACGGCGTAGCCTCCACTTCCTTGTGCTTGAGTGGACCCTGTCGGCGATTGGCGTACGGGTTGCGCGTGTCGTATCGCGTGGAGTTCCAGGAGGGCGCCACCACCGGCTCAATCCGGCGCATCAATTCAGCGGGAATCTCATCGAGGAAGCGCGACGGCTCGGTTGACTGGTAGTCACCAAACACCCGGCGTCGTGCTGCACTCGTCAGAATGAGTCGCTCGCGCGCACGCGTCAGGCCCACGTAACACAGGCGTCGCTCTTCCTCGAGTTCGTCCTCGTCTTCGGTTGAGCGCGAATGGGGGAACAACCCCTCCTCGAGGCCCGCCACAATGACAACGGGAAATTCCAGACCCTTGGCCGCGTGCATCGTCATCATCCAGACATTGGCGTCCTTTTTACCCTGGGCCTCGTCCGCCTCGGAGAGCAGCGACAGACGATCCACGAAGCCACCCAGGGTGGGCTCGGACTCCCGGGTTTCGTACTCCCGAGCTGCCGACACGAGCTCCATCAGGTTCTCGATGCGCGCTTCCGCTTCTTCGCTGCGGTCTTCACGAAGATCCTTGAGGTAGCCCGAGCGGTCCATCACCAGTCCCAGCGCAATGGACACACTGGCGTTGGCACATTCGGTGGTCAGGCCGGCAATCAGGTCCCTGAAGCCCCTGAGCGCGATGACCGCCCTGTTGGGCACCTCACGTTTTTCAAGCCCTGCCAGGAGCCGTGCCCACATCGATCGGGACGAGGTGATGGGTTGCAGGCCCACTGCAAACAGCGGCGTCATGGCATGGACGTCCGCGTCGAGGTCCACGGCCTCGAGGGCTTCCATGACGGTTTTACCAATGCCCCGCGTGGGCACGTTCACCACCCGCCTGAAACTCACATCGTCGTGCGGGTTCATCACCAGGCGGAGATAGGCGAGCAGGTCCTTGATTTCCTTGCGTTCGTAGAAGCGGACGCCACCGATGATGCGATACGCGATTCCCTCGCGCATCAGCGCATCTTCAATCGCGCGCGACTGCGCGTTGGTCCGATAGAGGATGGCGACAGTGGTCTTCGAGTCCGCCGACTGCGTCTCCCTGATCGCGCGCGTGATGTAGTCGGCTTCCTCGATTTCGTCACCGGCCCTGACATACACGATCGGCTCGCCGCCGAGTTTGTCGGTCCAGAGGCGCTTGTCCTTCCGATTCCGATTCCGGCTGATGACGGCTGAGGCCGCGTCCAGGATCACCTGGGTGGACCGGTAGTTCTGCTCAAGCTTGACCACCGCCGCTTCAGGGAAGTCCTGTTCAAAGTCCAGGATGTTCCGCAGATCGGCCCCGCGCCACTTGTAGATGGACTGGTCCGGATCTCCAACCACGCACAGGTTCCGGTGATGGTCGGCGAGTCGACGAATCAGAATGTATTGCGGCCGGTTGGTGTCCTGATACTCGTCAACCAGGATGTATTTGAACTTTCTGGCGTATGCGTCCCGGACGTGTTCCTTGGTCTCCACCAGCTCAACCGTCTTCAGAAGCAGGTCGTCAAAGTCGAGTGCCCCTGCCTCACGCAAGACGCGCAGATACGCTTCGTAGACCTTCGAAATCTGGGCATCGCGCAGATTCCATCCGCTCGACTTCATCTCGGCCGGCGATTCGAGCTTGTTCTTGGCCTGACTGATTCGTGACAGCGCTGCTCTGGGCGTCAGCATCTTCTCGTCGATATCGGCCGCTCGCAACGCCTGTTTGACGACGGCCAATTGGTCGGAGGAGTCGTAGATGACGAAGTCGCGGGTGAGGCCGATGTGCGGGGCTTCTCGACGAAGAATCCTGGCGCACAACGAGTGGAACGTGGAGAGCCACATGTGACGGCAGTCGTCACCCACGAGGCTCTCGACGCGATGCCGCATTTCCTCAGCGGCCTTGTTGGTGAAGGTGACGCCCAGGACCTGATCCGGCTGGGCCTGGCCGCTCTTGACCAGATGCGCCATTCGAACCGTGATGACGCGCGTCTTGCCCGACCCTGCACCGGCCAGGATGAGCAACGGGCCGTCGGTGTGCGCGGCCGCGTCGCGTTGCGCTGGGTTGAGTCCTTCGAGCAGATCCATCCGAAGTCGTCAGGATACCACCCAGCATCGAGCACCAGGCCGGACGGATCGTGATCGTGGTACGCAATTCGACTTGTGATCCTCGGACTCCTGGACTCCTGGACTCCTGGACTCCTGGACCCCGAACCTATTCGACTGTGACGGACTTCGCGAGGTTCCTCGGCTGGTCCACATCGCAGCCACGACGCACGGAGATGTGGTACGCCAGCAGCTGCAGTGGGATCGTCAGCAGCACGGGCATCAGGAGCGGATCAGCGTCCGGAACAGTCAGCACCACGTCGCGTGAGGGGTCGAGGATGTCGTCGAAGGCGTGCGCGTGTGACCGGGTCGTCACCACAATGACCTGGCCGCCGCGGGCCTTGGCCTCCTGAATATTGCCAATCATTTTCTCGAAAACGTGGTCGTTCGGGGCAAGCGCCACAATCGGCAGGTCTTCGTCGATGAGCGCGATGGGGCCGTGCTTCATCTCCCCGGCCGGATACCCTTCGGCGTGGATGTAGGAGATTTCCTTCAACTTGAGCGCGCCTTCAAGGGCGATGGGGTAGTTGATTCCCCGACCGAGATACAGAAAGTCCCGGCGCTGGTACAGCTTTTTGGCCAGGTCCTCGATCACGTCGTCGGTCTTGAGCGTCTCCTCGATCTGGCCAGGCAGCTGTTCAAGCCCTTTCAGCAGTTCGACCGCCCGTTCGTGTCCGAGGACCCCTCGCACCTGGGCGATATGAATGGCCAGGAGGTGGAGCGCGACCAACTGCGCGGTAAACGCCTTCGTCGACGCGACACCGATTTCCGGACCGGCATGTGTATACACGGTGCCGTCTGATTCGCGGGTGGCCATGCTCCCGACCACGTTGCAGATGGCGATGCTGCGAGCACCCTTCTGCCGTGCCTCGCGGAGCGCCGCCAGGGTGTCCGCGGTCTCGCCTGACTGGGTAATGACGATCGCCAGAGTCTTTTCGTCAACAATCGGGTCCCGGTATCGATACTCAGACCCGTAGTCGACCTCAACCGGCACGCGGGCGAGGTCTTCAATCAGGAACTTGCCGATGAGCGCCGAGTGCCAGGATGTGCCACACGCCAGAATCACAATCCGATCAATGCCGCGGAGCGCATCGGCGCTCAACTTCATCTCATCGAGAAACACCTTGCCGGACTCCACTGAGGCGCGACCAAGAATTGTCTCGCGCACGGCCCACGGCTGCTCGTGAATCTCCTTGAGCATGAAGTGTTTGTAGCCGGCCTTCTCGGCCATGACCGGATCCCAGTTGATCGTCTGCGCCTCGCGGGCGACTTCAGTGCCGTCAAAGGTAGTGAATTGCGCGCCGGCCCTGGTGACGACGACCATCTGGCGATCATCAAGAAACACCACGCGCCGTGTGTGCGCAAGAATCGCTGGCACGTCGGAGGCGACGAAGTATTCACCTTGGCCGAGGCCAACAACCACCGGGGGCCCGTTCCTCACCGCGACGATGGTGTCGGGATCGTCAGCAGAGATGAGCACCAGCGCAAAGAGGCCGCGAATCTGCGTGAGTGATCGGCGGACGGCGGCGGCCAGGCCGTCACCTTTCCACTCCTTCTCAACCAGATGCGCCACGACCTCTGTGTCTGTCTCGGTGACGAACTTGTGGCCCTCGGCAATGAGCGCGCGCTTCAACTCCAGGTAGTTTTCGATGATGCCGTTGTGGACGACGACGATGCGGCCTTTGCAGTCCTGGTGAGGGTGCGCGTTTTCTTCCGTCGGTCGTCCGTGTGTCGCCCATCGCGTGTGCCCAATCCCGTATTCACCAGTGATGGGTCTGGTCGCGATGACATCTTCGAGCTTCGACAACTTGCCGGCGCTTCTCCGGATGTCGAGTTCGCCGTGGCGCACCACCGCCACACCGGCCGAGTCATACCCGCGGTACTCGAGTTTGCGTAGTCCCTCGATAAGGACTGGCAACAGGGGTTGATCTCCGACGTATCCGACGATCCCACACATGGTCTAGGTCTCTTTCTTTGCTGCGGCACGCGCCGCTTTGAGTTTGGTCGCCCAACCCTCTTTGATCACCTGTTTGCTCCGCGCCACCGCGAGCGCGCCTGCAGGCACATCTTCGGTGATCGACGAACCGGCACCGACAAACGCGTCTTTGCCGATGGTGACCGGCGCAATCAACTGCGAGTCGCTGCCGATGAACACGCCGTCTTCGATGACGGTCTTGAACTTCTTCTGGCCATCGTAGTTGCACGTGATGGTGCCGGCGCCAATGTTCACCCCTTCACCAATCGTGGCGTCACCAATGTAGGCCAGGTGATTCGCCTTGGAGCCGCGTCCAAGCGTGGTCTTTTTCAGTTCGACGAAGTTTCCCACTCGGGCCTTGGGGCCAAGCACGGAATCGGGCCGAATGTGCGCCATGGGACCAACCGCCGCGCCAGCACCGATGGTGGAATTCACAATCACGCTGTAATCAAGCACCTCCACATCGTCATCCACCGTGGCATTTGTGAGCCGAGCGCCGGCGTGAATGCGGCAGCGATCACCGATCGTGGTGGTGCCTTCGAGGCGCACACCCGGGCCGATGATCGTATCGACACCGACGGTGACGTCCACATCCACATAAGTCGTGGCCGGGTCCTCAAGCGTGGTGCCGCCCACCATCACGGAGCGGTTCTTTCGTTGACGCATGACGGCCGAGAGTTCGGCCAGGTCAAGGCGGCTGTTCACGCCGCGCAGTTGGTCCGCGCTGTCAAGACACAGGGTCTCCACGCGCATGTCCTTCTGCCGATACATGGCGATGAGGTCTGTGAGGTAGTACTCACCCTGCGCATTGTCAGTCGCCAGTCCATGCAGGTGCTCGAACAATGGAGCCAGTGACATCGTGTAGATGCCGCTGTTGATCTCGTGAATCGCACGATGGGCGGCTGAGGCGTCGCGTTCTTCGACGATGCGGCTGATGGTGCCGGCGGCGTCGCGAACGATACGGCCGTAGCCGTACGGGTCGTCGAGTTCAGCCGTAAGGACGGTGGCTGCAGCCCGGGCGGTCCGGTGGGTTTCGACCAACCGAGCGAGCGTGCCAGATTCCAGGAGTGGCACATCGGCGTAGAGCAGCAGCACGGTGCCCTTTTTGCCCTTGAGCACCGGTTCGGTCTGGAGCAGGGCATGGCCGGTCCCCAACTGGGGTGACTGCACGACAAATTGGAGGTCAGGCCGGCCCGCCAGTGCCGCCCTGACTTCATCCCCGCCGTGGCCCACGACCAGCACTTTGGAGGCCACCTCAAGCTGGTCAACGGTTCGAAGGACGTGTTCGATGAGAGGCCGACCCGCCAGGTGATGCAACACTTTCGGGAGGGCCGACTTCATCCGTGTCCCTTTGCCGGCGGCAAGAATGACGACATGGAGATCGTTGAGATCGCTCATAAACCCTGCTGATTATCCCTCGCGCGTTTTTGAAGAATGCGGCCCTTTTTCAGCAGTTTCCTGGCGCGAACCGGGCTGATGTGGAAGTGGCCGGCCACCATGGCCAGCACCATGTCTTCCGCGAGGGTTGTGGATTCTTCTATTTGACCAAAAAGCACAGTCAACTCGACTTCATCAGGGTCATCATCAAGCTCAGTGGCAATACCACCAACGACAACCACGAATTCGCCGAGCGGTTTGATCGCTTTGTTATTCCATTTGACCAATTCTTCGTTTATCTTTGTCAATTCTCGGCACACTATAATCTGTCTATTGACCAAATATTGTGACGATTCATTGAGTGTGCGCTCGATCCGATGAGGAGCCTCGTAAAACACCACCGTCCTTCGGCTGGCGGCCAGCTCTTCGAACCAGCGCTCTCGCTCCTGGCCTGAGGTCGGGGCGAAACCAAGGAAGAGAAATTCGTCGCCGGGCAGCCCGGTTGCTGAAAGAGCTGCCGCGATGGCGTTGGCGCCCGGAATCGGCACCACACGAATGTCCGAAGCGCGGGCGGCGGCCACGAGTCGGGCGCCTGGGTCGGCAATACCCGGCGTGCCCGCATCCGAAACGAGCGCAATGTTCTCGCCGGCAAGCATCCGGGCGACCAGGCGGGTCGATTCGCGGACCTCGTTATGCTCACGGAGACTGACGACCGGCTTCTGGATCTCATAGTGGGCAAGGAGTTTGGCGGTCCGCCTGGTGTCCTCGGCCGCAATGAGGTCCACCTGCCGGAGGGTGCGGACACCTCGGAATGTGAAATCTTCCAGGTTGCCGATGGGCGTCGCTACAACGAAGAGGGTGCCGGGCATGGGAGGCCGAAGCCAAGTGTATCTATAATCAGAGGTTGAAATGCCCCTCTATGAATACCAGTGTGATGCGTGCGGCGGTCGGATTGAGCGGATTCGCAAATTTTCGGATCCGCCCTTGGAAGACCCGTGTCCGACGTGCGGTGGTCACCTGACGAAGCAGATCTCGTCGCCGGCGATCCAGTTCAAGGGCGCGGGGTGGTACGTCAACGACTACGCCAAGTCAGGCTCTTCATCGACCGGCAGCTCGAAGACCGAGAAGGGTGAAGCCGCCGAGAAGGGCACACCAGCTGAGACCAAGACCGACACCAAGGCCGACACGAAGACTGAGACAAAGTCTGAGTCGACAAAGTCTGAGTCGACAAAGTCTGAGTCGACCACGCCGGCCAAAGCCAAGGACTGATACCCGATGCTGGACCCGGTCTTTGTCCGCGACAACCCCGACCTCGTGGAGGCACGCCTTCGCAGCCGCGGCATGGACCCGTCGGCCGATCTGGCCGCGCTCGCAGTGCTCGAAGCCAGCCGTCGTCGTGTGCTGCCTGAAGCCGAAGGGCTGAAGCGCGATCAGAACACGTCGGGCGAGGCGGTCGCGCGTGCCAAGAAGGCCGGCGATGATCCCAGCGCAGTATTTGCGGAGAACAAGGCTCGCGGCGCACGGATCAAAAAGCTTGAAGCCGAACTGGCCGAGATCGAGATCAAGCGGGATGGTCTGCTGCTGACCTTGCCGAACCTCCCGCATGAAAGTGTACCTGTCGGCACGACTGCCGATGACAACGTCGAGGTGAAGCGATGGGGCACACCGAAGACGTTCACCTTCACACCCAAGCCCCACTGGGATCTCGGCGCAGCGCTCGGCATCCTGGATTTCGAACGCGCGACGCGGATGTCCGGCGCGCGATTCGCCGTGCTGATGGGCGCGGGTGCCCAGCTCTCACGAGCGCTGATCAACTTCATGCTCGAGTTGCATGCGACCGAACACGGCTACACGGAAGTGGAACCGCCGTTCCTGGTCAATCGCACCGCGCTCACGGGCACCGGCAACCTCCCGAAGTTCGAACAGGATCTGTTCAAGATCAGCGGCGACTGGGATTTGTTTCTGATTCCGACCGCAGAAGTGCCGGTCACGAACCTGCATCGTGAAGAGATTCTCGATGGTCGGTTGTTGCCGCTCAAGTACACGGCCTACACGCCGTGTTTCCGCAGCGAAGCCGGTTCGTATGGTGCGGACGTGCGTGGCCTCATCCGGCAGCACCAGTTCGACAAGGTGGAACTGGTCAAATTCACCACTCCCGAGCAGTCACACGAGGAGCTCGAACAGCTGACGCGGAATGCGGAGACTGTGCTCGAACGTCTGGACCTGCCCTATCGACGCATGTTGCTCTGCACGGGCGACATGGGTTTTGCGGCGGCCAAGACCTACGACATAGAAGTGTGGCTGCCGAGTCAGAAGACATTCCGTGAAATCTCGTCTTGTTCCAACACGGAAAGTTTCCAGGCGCGTCGCGCGCAGATCCGCTTCCGCCCTGACGGAACGGGCAAGGCGCAACTCGTGCACACGCTCAACGGGTCAGGCCTGGCGATCGGCCGAACGTTGATTGCCATCCTCGAAAACTATCAGCAGGAAGACGGCTCGGTCGTCGTACCCGAGGCACTACGCCCCTATATGCGCGGCCTGGATGTCATTCGAGCGTGATACGCGCTCACCTTCGCAAATCGAACATCGCCATCTGGTTGATGTTTCGGACGAGGAGTCGCCCGTCTGAGAATGCCGGGTGGTTCCAGGTCTTGCCGTCGAGCACCGGGAATCTGGCGAGCTCGTCGTGTTTCTCCGAAGTCGCGCGCACGAGCGCCATGTCGCCATCTTCCGTCAACACAATCAAGTGACCACTCGCGAGCGCGACCTGTCCGTAGCCGTAGCGGCCACCCTTCCACATCAAGTTCCCGTCTGACGCACGCACACACGCGAGGATGGATTCATCGAGCCCGTAGAAATACCCATCGAGGTACACGGAGCTCGTGAACTGGTTCTTCATCCGGTTGTTCTTCCAGACTTCGCGAACCGCGCCCCGGTCCCCGCTCATCGTGACCTCAATCGCCACCGCACCATGGTCATACCCTGACGACATGAACACCCGTCTGCCGTCGAACACGATCGGTTGTCCCGCATTCACGTCATACATCGTCTCCCACGGAAACTCCCATAACATCGTGCCGTTGGTGGGGTTCAGACCCATGATGCGGGTGGCAGACACCATCAAGATCTGGCGCACGCCATCAATGGTGACGAGCATCGGCGATGAATACGAGGCCCTGTCGCCGAGGGCGGACCACAACTGTGTGCCCGTGCGGTGGTCGTAGGCCACGACGGACTTGCCGGCGCTGCCGCCTGGCAGTGTGACGACGGCGTTGTCGACGATGAGTGGGGAGGTGGACATGCCCCATTGAATATTTGCCGCGCCCGCATCTGTGAGGATGTTGGTGCGCCAGAGTGTTGCGCCCTTCTCGGCATCGATGCTGCGCAGTTCGCCCTCGGCGCCCTGTGCATACACGCGGCCGTCGAAGTAGGTCGGCGTGGCGCGTGGGCCGTCGCCGCCCATGAACTCCTTGAACTCCGCATTCCATTTGTTGGTCCACACCTCGCGGCCGGTGGCGACGTCGTAGGCCGCCACCACCTCCTGTGCGCCGCGCTGCTCAATGGTGAAGGCAAGGTCTCGACTGCCGATGCGTGCGGTGACAAAAGACGCGTAGCCGCCACCAATCGGCTGCTTCCACACAGGGGTCAGTTGCCGATTTGGCCACTCCGTCTTGATGGGTCGCGCGGTGTAGTGGCCGTCCCAGCGCGGGCCACGGAAGAAGCCCCAGTCGGCGACGGCGGCGACTGCGGTCTGCGCGTCAAGGCCGTCGTCGGTCGTTGCGATGGCGGTCGTTGGTTCCACAGCGGTGGGTGCTGCCGGGGTCCCAACCGCGGCGGCCTGAGTCGCCCGATGTTGTTCGATCGCGTCCGCCTGCGCGTCCGCCGGTGTGACAAACGCCAGTGTTGGCGACCCGCCGCCAAGGATCACGACCCTCAGGCCGAAGAACTGATACAACACCGCGCTTGTGAGGCCGAGGATGGCCAAGCCAATGCCGACGAAGAAGACGATCCGCTTGAGCATGGCTCCAGCCTACACTGCAACCATACGTGGCAGATTTTCTTACTATTTGCCAAGTACGCTTTACATTCGGTCGGCGTAAACTGGTTGCTCGTGCGGAGGGATGGCCGAGTGGTTTAAGGCGGCGGTCTTGAAAACCGCTGTGCGGGGAACCGTACCGGGGGTTCGAATCCCTCTCCCTCCGCCATTCGACTCGCCTCCGGATCGCTCATGGCGGGCCGGAGTCGAAGGGCAGCCTGGCGATCTTGGTCCGAGCGAATCGCGTACAACGGGCAGTTCGTCGTGGACGCGGCGACGCCGCTCATTGTGGGCTCCGATCTCAACCGCAGTTCACTACGACACAGCGCGGCACCCACGCTACCGATACAGTCGCTGATGACGGAACGCTGCCCGTCAGGGTTTTCATGAAGTATCGAATCCCTTTATCAGGAGACAACATGCCCGCATTTGACTCGGCTCAACCGTCGCACACGCCTACTCCGAAAGACTGGGCGCAGTCGGAAGGCAAGACGGCACGAACAATCGAGGAACAGACTGCGAAGTTGCCGTCGGACTCGTTTCTATGGGCCGCATTGGCGACCATGGGAGTGGCGTTGGCATTGCAGCTGTCTGGCAAGAAGGCGGAGAGCTTGTTCGTCGGCCAATGGGCAGCGCCGTTCCTGCTCTTCGGTGTCTACAACAAAATCGTCAAAGTCGCCGGTAGCGATCGCGTCCATCCCTGAGTGCGCCTCAGAGGATGTGCGATTCTACTGTCGTGTGCTGCGGCAACTCCGGCCCGCCGGCGACCGTCTATCAGCCCGTTCAGACGCACATCACCGTACCTGATTACCCTCGCGCGTCGGACCGGACGAGACAGCCACAGCCGATCGACGGTCGCGCCCTCTCAACTCAACACAGGAGCCACAACAATGTCTGAGAAGCACACGAAGGATCCGCAGTTTGTGTGGGACACCATGAAGGGGGTCGGCGTCGCGATGGTGATCACACGCGACGGAGCGGCCCTGGATGGACGGCCGATGCAGTCGCATCCCAGTCAGGAGGAAGGCGTGGTCTATTTCATGACCGGGCACGACGGTCGGCTGGTCGCCCAGATCGAGACGGACGGACGGGTACTTTTGAGCTACTCGGAACAAGGCAAAAGCGCCTATGCCGTGGTGGATGGTACGGCCGAGATAAGTGACGACCGTGACAAGATCGTCGCGCTGTGGAATGTCTGGGCGCAAGCATTCTGGAAGACGCCTGACGACCCGAGCATTCGTTTGGTCGTGTTCCGCCCCGAACATGCGCGGTATTGGGAGTCGGCGGGAACTCTGGCGACGGCGATCGCGATGGTCTCGGCGCTTGTCACGGGAACGCCGCCGGAACTGGGGACCGAGGGCGACGTGCAGCTTCGAAAGGCGTGAGGCGCTGCCGGCGGGCCGTGAAAAAGAGTGCGATCCGCCGGCGTGTTTGCCACGGCAACGCCGACCGACGCCGTCAGCGCTGCATGGTCTTCACCAGGCCATCGACGGCGAAGCCGTTGGCGCGAGCCGCGGCGATTGCGGATGAGTATGGCTCAGCGCCAAGCGTCGGCGTGCGTGCGAGGATCCAGAGATATTTCCGATCCGGCGAGCCGACCACGGCC